>CAYSZA010000090.1:0-10083 GCA_964435275.1 uncultured Methanosarcinales archaeon
GCATTACAATAGTATTACGATTAAATATGATTTCTGGAATTATGAATGATAAATACGCTAAAACTGAATACGCTAAAACTGAAAAATGAAAATAAGATAAGTTTCAAAAAAGTGACCTCTGAATCTGTGGAGCTTGGAATACTTCTTGCAATTGTAGGGGGATTTCTGGATGCTTATACATTCATAGGAAGAGGCGGGGTTTTCGCCAATGCCCAGACAGGAAATGTCGTGCTCATGGGCATAGAAGCTGCAACAGGAGAATGGGGAAAAGCAGTGCTTCACGCGGTTCCTGTTCTGGCATTTGTCGTCGGAGTGGTGGTTGCGGAGACGATTAAAAAGCCCTCAATGCGCCTGTTCGTACCGGATGCTGAAAGGGCAGTGTTAATTCTTGAAATTGCAGTCCTTTTTTTCATAGGCTTTATACCATACACGAGCCCGAACATCATTGTAACTGTTGCGATCTCATTTGTTTCTGCGGTCCAGGTCTCTTCATTTCGTAAACTTGTCGGCTCCCAGTATAACACAACTATGATTACCGGAAACTTACGGTCAGCCATACACGAAATTTATGCTGCTGTCACAAAAAAAGACAGCGAATCAGCTTTGCAGGCCGTCCGATTCACTACAATTAATCTCTCGTTTTTAACAGGAGCTATTCTGGGAGGGCTGCTTACTTCATTTATCGGAGTTAAAGCAGTATGGATCGCTGTAATTGTGCTAATTTGCTCTGTGATTTTATTTACCATAGATGAACATAAGGATGCGAACACTGATATTAAAGTGCATGGAGTATAAGATCAAGGGTTATTGAGAAGAAATAATGGATTATAACAAAAATTAGAGATTATTGGTTGTGAATTGCTGACAGGATCAGTGGATTGCTGACAGGGACAGTGAACTACTGACAGGTTCAGTGGACTTGGCGAAAGTCGCCGGATGTTGACAAAAGATCAAGACCAGTGAAAGGACGATTTTTGCGTAACATATATCAGCTTTCAGTGCAGGGAAGGTAAGCAATGGCAAGAGACAGAAGAGATTATTATTATCGGCAGGCAAAAGAGGAAGGATATCGGTCCAGAGCTTCCTTCAAGCTTAAGCAGATCAATGAAAAGCATAACATTATCAAACGGGGAGACTCGGTTGTCGATCTGGGGGCAGCTCCGGGCGGATGGCTTCAGGTTGCAAAAGAACTGTCCGGGGGTAAAGTCCTTGGCGTGGATTTGCAGAGAATCGACCCTATCGAGGGAGTCGAGACCATTCAGGGCGATATAAACTCCGAATCTACAATAAAAAAGATTATCCAGATCGTAGGGGCAAAAGGAGCTGATGTGGTGCTCTGTGACGCAGCCCCGAACCTGTCAGGAAACTGGTCCTATGACCATGCAAGGTCAATCGAGCTTGCAACTTCGGCTCTGGAATGTGCGAAAAAAATTCTCAAACCCAAAGGGAACTTCGTTGTAAAGGTATTCCAGGGAGACATGTTTGGCGACTACATGCAGCAGGTCAGGGAAAATTTTGTCCGGACAGCAGCTTATTCTCCGCAAGCCTCGCGGTCCCAGAGCGCGGAAATCTACGTTATTGGAAAGAAGTTCCTTACAGCTCCGCTCCGCAAAGGCAACGAATTCGTTGTGGATATCGAGAAACTGGGCTCAAGCGGGGACGGCGCCGTGCTCATCGAAGGGTTCGTTGTCTTCGTAAAGGAAGTTGAAGTCGGAGAAAAAGTCCGGATAAAAATAACGGATGTTAAGCCGAACTTCGCTTTTGCCGATGTCGCAGAAAGGCTTGGGAAAACTGGATAACCTGAATAATTTCATTAGTTAATTCTGTTAATAAAGTAAAATCACTCTACAGCAGTTAAAGGTCGGAAAGTCAAACAGTAAAAAATAAAATTCCGGCAGTAAATAAGTTCAAGAAGTGAAATAAGTTCAAGAAGTGAAATAAGTTCAAGAAGTAAAAGTAAAATCAAACAGCAAAAGCAGAACGTCTTCCAAACACGGTGGTCCGGTTGATTGATCTTCACACTCACACGATTTTTAGCGACGGGGAATTGATCCCCAGCGAACTTGTCCGGCGGGCGGTTATTCACGGATATGAGGCTATTGCACTTACCGACCATGCTGATTATACGAATCTCGAACAGCTTATAGAAGCTGCAAAGAAAGCAAAATATCTTGAAAGCGAATGGGATATTCGTGTCTTGCCTGGCGTTGAACTGACGCATGTGCCACCAAGGAAAATTGCTTCCCTTGCAAAGAAGGCAAAAGAACTGGGTGCAGAGATCGTGGTCGTGCACGGAGAGACAATCTCCGAGCCGGTTGCCCCCGGAACAAATGCAGCGTCGGTCGCCTGTGAATATGTGGACATCCTGGCCCATCCTGGTCTGATTTCCGAGGAAGATGTCGAAACTGCTAAAGAAAACAATGTCTGCCTTGAAATCACAGCCAGAAATGGGCACAACCGGACCAACGGCCATGTCGCCAGGCTTGCTCTTGAATTAGGTGCAACGCTTCTTGTCAATACCGATACACATGCCCCTGAAAACCTTATCACTGATGAAACTGCCATGAAAATTGCAATGGGAGCCGGGCTTACCGAAGCAAGGGCAAGAGAAGCTTTAAAAGCGTCAGCAAGAAAGATAGCAGAAATTGTCTAACCACTACATTCTTACAAACAAAATATTTGAGGGCAGGAATTATTGTTATACAATTACCCACCCTCCATGTTTTTCAATTATTCGTCAATTGGCTGCATTCTTTCCAGATACGTAGTTGGCATATTCTTTCCAAACACGTAGCTGAAAGGTATGGCTATCATATCCCCGATGAGATAGGTAAGAAATATCGCAGCAAACAGATACCCGTGAGTCGGAAGCTGCCCTTTCATTACAAGTGGCAAAGCGACTCCTAAAAACCAGATTATTTTGTAAGTCAACTGCAAAAGTAAAACTGGAACAAACTTCAGGGGATCTCTCAAGCCCAGTACGGATACTAGACCAAAAGCAATATAAAGACTTCCAAAAACTCCGAAAACGATAGGGTCCTGTGAAGGCCAGCCCATCATGGATATTATTAAGTCAGGAGCAAGAACCACTCCCAGTCCAAGAAAACCGGCTCCAACAACAGTATAAAGATACATAAACTTCAACCAGCCCCATCGAATACCTGAATTACCAGAACTCATTTTCCACCTCATATGAAAAAATGTCTTTTTCTATATTTACCTCCTTGATATCTAATCAGGGTTTACGTACTTGAGGAGCGAAATTAAACACATGCAATCTCGTCAAAGCTCGCGAGGTAAAAAGAGTAGAATACTTTTAGCTTTTAGTTTCCAGCTCAAGCCTGTATAATCCCTTGACTATTATTTGTAATCACGACTTTATATAATTATTGGAGCTGAAGGCTCTTTCGATAAGGGTTGGATTTCCAATTTATGGCTTACATAGTTGAAGTATAAACTCAGGAAAATAATAGCCGTTCAGACTATATTCTCACTTAGACAGTTAAGGTTTAGTGCTATTTGTTTCTGAGTTCTACCACATGAGTTCTTTAGTATATAAAAACATATAATATAAAATCAAGATTTCATTTTTCGAGGTGTATTTCACATGAGCACGTATGTAATGCACTTTAATGAAGTCGACAGGACAAATTTGCCTGAGGTAGGGGGAAAAGGCGCTAATCTGGGAGAATTGAGCAAGGCTGGATTTCCTGTCCCTTCTGGATTTTGCATTACAACAATGGCTTACCGTGACTTTATTGCAACAAGCCATGAGATGGACAGATTACTGGATTTGCTTGAAAAGTCAAAACCTGATCAACCGGACGAAATTAACAAGCTGGGAAAGCTGATCAGAGACCACTTACTAACTGTCCCGATACCTCAAGCAATTAAATCATCCATCCTTGACTCATGGAAAATAGTGGGGGAAGAAAAGGCTTATGCCGTCAGGTCCAGCGCCACAGCCGAAGATTTGCCTACTGCCTCTTTTGCCGGCCAGCAGGAGACCTATTTGAATGTAAAAGGAGCAGATCAACTCCTTCAGGCTGTGCAGAAATGCTGGAGTTCCCTATTCACCGACAGGGCAATCATCTATCGTCTTAAAAACGGATTTGATCACCGTTCGGTCTATTTGTCCGTAGTTGTGCAGCAAATGGTATTTCCGGAAGTGTCCGGGCTTATGTTTACCATGGACCCTGTAACCGGGAACAGGAATACTATCTCCATTGATGCCAGCTTCGGATTGGGTGAAGCTCTCGTATCAGGAATTGTTTCAGCCGACTCTTACCAGGTCCGCGAAGGTAAGATTGTAAAAAAGCAAATCGCGGAAAAGAAGAAAGCTGTTTACCCGGTCAGAGAGGGAGGCACAGTGATTAAGGAACTTGCTCCTGAATTTCAAAACAAACAGGCTCTCTCTGATGACAAAATTCTGGAACTGGCCCAGCTCGGTCAAAGGATAGAAAAGCATTATTTCTCGGAGCAGGATATTGAGTGGTGTCTGGCAGGTGACAGATTCTATATTCTACAAACTCGTCCTATCACTACTCTTTATCCTATCCCTAGAGTCTATGACAATAAACTTCACGTCTTTTTTTCTATTGCTCACCTTCAAATGATGACAGATGCCATGAGACCTATGGGGATTTCTGTTTTTCAGGGGATATTTCCGTATGGGAAGGACTCCGGATTCTCTCCCAATTCTGTCATAGTGGAAGCGGGAGGAAGGCTTTTTTTCGACGTCACTCCTTTTTTATATAACAAATTTCTCAGGCGATTTTTTATCTGGAGAATCAATATTCTGGACGAATTAATGGGAGATGCCGTAGCAAAAATAGTGACAAGTGAGAACTTTCAACAGGAGATTGAGGCAAACCAGGGCGCAACGAAGCAGGTGTTTAAATTATTCAAACCATTATTTCCACTCTATCTAAAGGGTATTCCCGTTATTATTAACAATTTATTCCTCCTGGATCCTTCAGGAATTATTGAGCGAGCTACGACTCCTGTAGAACCGATTATTTCTAAGCATGGGTACTACATCATGCAGGTATCAGGGGCAGAGCGGATTATAAGGATCCGTGAAAGTATGGGGAAATTATTACATGAAATAATTACCAGCATGATGTACATACCTCTATCGCTAATTGTCCCGCCCATGGCCAGCCGTCTGACCAGACGATGGTTGAGTGAGAAACTTGATGTTGACACGCTAAGTAAATCCCAACCAGGAAACGTGACCGGTGAGATGGGGTTAATGATTGGGGATCTGGCTGACACAGCACGAAAATATCCTGAAGTTGTAGATTATCTGGAAAGAGCAAAAGACAGCACTTTCTATCAGGGGCTTATTGAAGTAAAGGGTGGAGACATATTCAGGGTTGAGCTGGA
The DNA here is from genome assembly GCA_964435275.1 of uncultured Methanosarcinales archaeon. Taxonomy (GTDB): domain Archaea; phylum Halobacteriota; class Methanosarcinia; order Methanosarcinales; family Methanosarcinaceae; genus Methanosarcina. Next base: position 5,389 of record CAYSZA010000090.1, read on the forward strand.
CAGGTTCATGGAACTATATGGCATGCGCTGCCCGGGGGAAATCGATATATCAAACACCCGGTGGCGGGAAGCCCCTATCATGCTTGTTCCGTCCATCATTAACCACATGAAAAGCAATGCTCCGGGGGAACACCGGAACCGGTTCAGACAGGGCAGGAGAGAAGCTCAGGAAGCTATACAGAAACTTCTGGAGTGCATTCGCAATACCTCTGCCGGAAGCCTCAAAGCAAGAATTATGTCCAGACTTCTTTCCATTTACCGAAATTCTACAGGCTTACGCGAATTTCCAAAGTATGTTATTATTCGATTTTTTGGCATCTATCGGCAGGCTATCCTGGCAGAGGCACGAGTTTTACACCAGAGAGGAATTCTGGAGAGGGAAGAGGATGTATTCTATTTATACCTCGATGAGCTAATCGCATTGTTAGAAAGTCGTTTTAATGAAGACCTGAGGAGTCTTATAAACTCACGTAAAAGAGCCTACGAACAGTATAAAAAGATGACTCCTCCACGCGTTATGACCAGCGAAGGGGAAGTTATCACGGGTGTCAGGAGCGATGTTAAAGCCCCGAAAGGCGCTTTAATCGGTACCCCTGTTTCTGCCGGTGTTGCAGAAGGGTACGTAAAGGTCGTCCTCAAACCCGAAGAAGTAATATTGAACAAAGGAGATATTTTAGTGGCGCCTTTTACTGATCCGGGCTGGACTCCGCTGTTTTATTCCATTAAAGCCCTGGTAGTGGAGATTGGGGGCGTGATGACACACGGCTCTGTAATTGCGCGGGAGTACGGTATTCCTGCTGTTGTCGGCATAGAAAATGCTACCAAAATATTAAAGGACGGCCAGTATATCCGTGTTGACGGTACTAGGGGTTTTGTACAGGTTCTGAAGTGAGAGAAGAAAGGTTAACCGGAGTTTTCTATTGAACGCTCAGAAGGGAAGAAAAGTGAGTATAATAATGCGCAGATAACCCCCACCTTCTAAAAGTAAAGAAAAAAATCCAAAAATCATTTGTAAGAAGTCGTATTATTTAACAATTGCATATGCAATGTGTCCATGTTCAGGAGCATGATGTCCGTCCTCGCGTCCCTGAAAGTAACGCTTTTCGATGTCTTCCGGGTTCAGGTTCTCGTGGAGACTTAATCCTAAACCTGCAATGTCTTTATCCAGAGTTGAGGGATTGAAACCCGTTATCATTTTTTCACCTAACTTTCGAAAAATCTCCTGCTTCTTTTGCATTCCTGGGGACAATTTTCCGGGGGTAAATGCATCTGAGTCTAAGTAATCGAAAATAACTGCACTACCCTCAGGAGCGATATCGGTGATGGAACGAAGTGTAGCAAATACATCTTCTCGAGTCAGATACATGGTGACACCAAGCCAGCTAAAGAAGCTTTTAATATTCGGGTCATAAGCTGAAGAGCGAGTGAGGGCTGTTGCTAAGTTTTCCTTTGTGAAATCTACAGGAACGAAGTGTAAGTGTGCTGAGTGTTTCCATCCCAATTCGGCAAGTCGAAGAAGTTTGAAATTTTGCGTTGCCGGGTGATCTACCTCAAACACTTCCAGACAATCCATTAATTCTGGGCGCCGAAATGCAAAAGTGTCCATCCCTGCTCCAAGGATGACATATTGCTTTACTCCCTGTCTGACAAGCTCCTCCAGGGCATCTTCTGTATATCGCGCGCGGCTGAGAACATTTGTTGTTTTCGTTAAAGATGCAAAGGTAGTTGTCTGGTCAGAGGGAAGAACAGTATGCTCAGTATCACTAATCTGTTTCTCCCTCCTCAAACCCTGTTCAATCAATGCCCTTACTTCCTGCGGGATCAAATAATAGGCCAGAAAATCATCAAATATTTTGGGAGTATCATACATCGAATGATAAGCACGAATGTATGCAGTCATCATTGCAGAAAAGCTAGCCTGGTTCTCTTTCATCTGATTATCTTCCTTTTTACGGTAGTGCTCAAAACTGAAATCTGGCATTTAAGAAGAATTACATCAATGAAGAATTACATCAATAATACTTAAACGGTCAAGGTTAAAAGATAGTTAGGTCAGGATCTGATCAGCTACCTTTTCGAGAAAAATCTGCCCGGAGAGAAAGGATGAGAAATCCAGTAAAAGACAAGGAAATAACATCTGTATACTTTGGCGTTGATTATAAAGAGTCGATAAAGTGGTAACAAAGTTTGACCTGCAAAAATGAAATTTATTACGGGATCAGGTTTTAATCTGTCATACACTTTTTTATGTAATGGGCTCAGAAAAAGCTGGGAGAGATTAAAGAGGCTTTCTTAAAATTATATTTTCCTCTTTCACCCAGAGATTAGATAACATTTTATCTGGAAAATTATATAATACTACTTAGTCTCTTGACTAATTTATCAAATAATTGGTTGAGTAAATATTCCAGGTTTGAATCAATGTGACTTTATTAGTAGACGATTCAGATATACAGAACCTGAAAAATATCCGAACCATAAACTATACATTAACTTTGAAAAATAAAGCTACTTGGGGGTAGATAAATGAAAAATAAGGGGAAGCTATGTTCAACAGTTTTAGCTTCAACATTCCTGGTTCTTGTTTTTTTGATTTTAATCTCAGCCGCAGCTTCAGCGGCTCAGGTTACGAAAATTGGCACAGGATACGATCCTGCTGTTTATGGTAACAATGCAGTATGGACAGATGGGGTTGTTATTCATCTATACAACCTTACCGACAGAACAGACACTACAGTTAGCTCTTCGGGAGCATCCAGTCCTGATATTTACGAAAACAAAATAGTGTGGCGTGATGAAAGCAGTGGAACACCAAGGCTTGCTGTGTACGATATTCCAACAGTCACAAAAAGTTACATCACGCAGAATGTAGACCAATTTAGCAAACCTGCTATTTACGGCAACAGAATCGTCTGGAGTGCAAACGACAGTGTGTATCTGAGGGATATGTCTACATCCGCACAGACTAAAATCGGAAACGGTAGTAATCCCGACATATATGACACAAAAGTGGTGTATTACTCTAATTCAGAAGACCCAGAAGCGGACATGGCTATCAGAATGTATGATATTAATACGAAGGAAAAAATAACTGTCACTTCATCTGGAGATCCAAACATACCGCATATATGGGGCACTAAAGTCATCTGGGCTGATGTATACAATCATCAGGGATTTATTGCGATGTATGATACGTCAACAAATAAAACCATAGACGTCACACATCCACTTGACACCGATCCAAATGGAAAAGAATACGGCGCCAGTACAGGGACACATATCGCCATACAGAATGATAAAATTGTATATAATAAAGCTGCTGATGATTATGAAGGCAAACCCGGAGTGTATGTATATAACATAACTACAGGACAGAGCACACTGGTATATGGCTATCCTGAAGACGTTTATACGACGCCGGAAGTATACAATAACACTGTTGTATGGGGAATGGACAAGAACTACGTTGATAGTGAGGAAAGCAATGATATCTATTTATACAACCTTTCAGAATAACCAGAAAGTCTCACAGTAAGGTGAGTGGTGGACATCCACCACAACATTTTACTGAAAAACATTTTAATTTCTGGATTATCTAGACTTTTAGACTTGGTAAGGATAAAAAAATGTTCTGATATTCTTTAATCTTCAGACAAAAGAGTATCAGAACATTCTTTAATCTTCAGACATATGTGGAATTTCTTTTTAATTCTTCACTTTTTTGAAATTTCTTCCTCACTAATTGGATTTACCTTTCTTATCTTCTTGCACTTGTTTTTTGGATTGAATCACAGTCACGCCGCCAGAGCCTCATCAAATTTTGTACTCAAACTTTTTCTCCGAACCTTTCATTAACAATTTTAAAATACTTTTAAGATGTCAGTTGATTAAATAATTGTCTACTTGTGTCTTTCAGGAGTGTAATCAAAATTCAAACCATATACAGAATATGTGTCTGTAAAAAATAAAAAGAAGGAAAAACATTTCGAAGATACAGTAAAATGGTATCCATTCTGAGATAATAAGTAATGTTGGGAAAATAATTTACAGTTAGGTACTATTGCGTTTTTTCTTTCATGACTTCACTCAATAACTTAATGGATACAAATGTGTAAATAAATTAAAACAGTCCAAAAAAGATAGACTAACTTCGTTATTATCCGTGATTATTACATTACTGCCTGCTCCTCTCCATCAAAATTCACTTCCCTGAGAGCGAGTCAATGACAAAAAGGAGTGTCTTCATAGAGATCTGGCTATGCTGTCTTGCTTTCTAACTCTTTAATTTCGTTTTCTATTCTGAGGTACTCTTTTTTGAGTTCTGCAAGCTCCCTCTGCAGTTCTTCCTTCTTTAGCCTGTCTTTATCCCGATTCTCCCAGAAGATGATCGCTAATTCCGATTGAGTTTTTTCATCTATTTAGACCACCATCCAAGACATTGACCTCACTGCATATATAGACAATGAGGTGAATAATTTATTTTAATCAAGTAATTTTAATAACCCAACATGCCGGCGAAAACTCGATCACGGGCATTCTATGCATTCTGGCCGGACTGGATGAGTAAGATCTGATCTCCGCTTGAAAGATGCAAACCGTCAGGATGAATATGGATTGCCATCTGTCAATGAAAAACTTCATTCCTATAATTCTTTCCAAAAAAAGGTTACTTAAAAAAAATATTTATTATTTCAG
>CAYSZA010000091.1:0-9993 GCA_964435275.1 uncultured Methanosarcinales archaeon
GCTCAACGTTTGTGCTTGATCAAAAATTCCACCTGTCTACGAGACAAACTTTGCATTCTAATAGTAACGACTATTCTTGAACTTTTCTGCATAATTATGTCCTACAGTGATCATACCTTATGGATCTTTTTTGTTGCGCATAAGCATCATTAAATATAGACTTGAGGTTATAGAGATAAAGCCGTATTTGAGGTCTCCGGCTCCCGAAAATAGGTACAGGTTTTGAGCTTCGGAAAGATACAAGAATTAAAATAGGATAAGATTGGCTAATAGAGTAAACTCAGAGCGTTAGAAAATACAATCACACTAAACAGGAACTGAAAGAATTATGAAAGAGCTCAAAATTCTTGTTGTTAATAACTACGGGCAATTCTGCCATCTCATTCATAGGGCTGTTCGGGATCTTGATATGGACACAAAAATAATCCCCAACACAATGCCAATTGAGGATATTCTGGCAGAGGAGCCGGACGGGCTTATCCTGAGTGGTGGGCCGGAAATGGATAGGGCAGGTTTATGTTTCGATTATGTCCGGGAAATCGATCTCCCTATTCTTGGAATCTGCCTCGGGCATCAGGCAATTGCCCTGGCATACGGGGGTCACGTTCATGCAGGAAAAAAAGGCGGATATGCAGAGGTTGAGATCGAAGTAATCGAAGAAGATGATATTTTACGGGGACTGGGACCCAGGACTACTGTATGGGCTTCACATGCAGATGAGGTTGCCATTCTGCCTGAAGGCTTTATCCATCTTGCCCGTTCCGAGATTTGTGAGATTGAAGCCATGCGCCACCCTACAAAACCGATTTACGGTGTGCAGTGGCATCCTGAGGTTTCCCATACCGAGCAGGGAGAGGAACTGCTTACCAACTTCCTTGAGGTATGCGATCAATACTAAGATCGATATTAATCTCCTGGAAATGCCATTTAATTTAATGGATTGTAAAAGTAGAAAAACGCTATGTAAAAGTAGAAAAGAATTCCGGGATAAGTTACATCCCGAGTCTTTTCTTCATCATTTTCTGAATATTGAATTTTCCGCCTCTAAACCCCTTTAGAGCTGTCTGCATGGTTTTATGGTATTTCAGAAGCTCTCTTACTTCTTCAGGGCTGCAGCCCGAACCTCTTGATATTCTTTTGATCCGGGACCCACCTATGAGTTTTGGATCAGCCATTTCCTCTTCTGTCATGGAGTCCATTATGATCTTATAATTCTTCATTTTGTCACTTGTAGCCTGGAACATCTCATCTGAGAGCTTAACGCCTCCCATTCCTCCCATTCCCATTGGCAACATGGACATAATCTGTTTGAGAGGCCCCATCTTGTTCATGGCTTCAAGCTGCTTGTACATGTCCTTGAGAGTGAACCGCCCCTGCATCAGGGCTTCTACGTTCACATCTTCTTCGCTCAGTGTTTCTTCAGCCTTCTCTATCAGGCTTTTGAGGTCTCCCATGCCAAGAAGCCTTGAAATGAACCTGTCAGCTTCGAACTTCTCAAAATCTTCAGGCGTTTCCCCAACCCCGATAAAGGCAATAGGGGCTTTTGTTTCAGAAACAGCAGACAGGGCTCCGCCTCCTTTTGCGGTTCCATCAAGTTTCGTTATAATAACGCCTGTAATCCCTACTGAATTATTAAAGGCATGGGCCTGCTGGCTTGCCTGTTGTCCTATACCTGCATCCAGCACCATGAACTTATGGTTTGGCTTTGCAACGGCATTGATCCGTTCCATTTCCTCTATCAGCTCGGCTTCAAGGGCGTGCCGGCCTGCAGTATCCACAATTTTTACGTCGTACTTTTCCAGGGCTTTGAGCCCATTTCTGGTAATTTCTACGGCATCGGGATTTTTTTCTTCTCCATAGAAAGCTACGTTAAGCTTCTCACAGAGGGTTTTAAGCTGGTGGTATGCACCAGGACGGAAAGTATCTGCGGCAATAACGCCTGCTTTGAGTCCTTTTCTCTGGAAGTAGCGGGCAAGCTTTGCAGTACTGGTAGTTTTTCCGCTTCCCTGAAGCCCAACCATCATTATAGTCTGCGGCTTGAGCTGAATTTCAGCTCCCTTGCCAATGATCCCCATCAATTCCTGGTATACTATGCGGATTACGTGCTCCCTCGGGTTCATGCCTGCAGGAGGGTCTTCTTTCATTGCACGTTCTTTGATTTTCTGGGACATTCCCATAACAAGTTTTACATTCACATCGGCCTGGAGCAGAGCCCGCTGGATATCTTTTACTACTTCATTGACCATGCGCTCATCAATTCGCCCCGCGCCGATCAGCTTCTTGAGCGCTCCCTGTAGGGAGTCTCCAAGTTTTTCCATTACCATATGAAAGTCATCCTGCTCAGTTTTTGAGGATAAGTAAAAAGGTACTCACACTTATTTGACCTTGCGTAAGAAAGTAAGTTTCCTTAATAAGCCTTGAGTTTTAATAGCTTAAAAAAGGGTAAATGGATTCTAAATGGATTCTAAATGGATTCTAAATGGATTCTAAATGGATTCTAGATATAGAGTCGGTAATCGGCTATAAAATGGTTGCCGGATAATGAATTCCTGAAAAAGTGTTAATAGATAAATCCAGAAAAGAACTTTACTATAGCGGGGGATGGATTCGAACCATCGGTCTACGGGTTATGAGCCCGTCGGGATCTCCTGGCTACCCCACCCCGCTACAGGGTTTTACTTGTCAGGCCGCTTTGCCTGGGATAACTATCAGAACATACTAACGATCATTTATATACTTTTCGGTAGTTTTTCTAAACTATGGAAAATTATTGAGACATTTGGGCATTTCTCTAAGGAATTTCATAACTCCCTATAATCTTATCAGATTTCCTTTTTTGTCTTTTATCTTTCCTGTTCTCTTTCCTGTTCTCTGGTTTTTCCGGAAACGTATTTGAAATCCCGAACCCTAAATCGTATTATGACAAGGTGTTTATTCTGCGGAGCATACTGTGAAGTAAAGTGCGGAGTCTACTGCGAGGAGTATCCGGGAAGCCAGGGAGAAAAAGAAAAGGAACAAAATACAGAAACTCTTGGATGCACGCAGATTGGCACATCCTATATCTGCGACAACTGCCTTAAAGATTTGAAACAGGCTCTGGGATCTCTCTAAAAGGACCAGCCAGAAAGGAATCCAGCACCTGAGGTTAACCTGAGGTTAAAAAGTTCCCTTTTCTTTTACCGAAGGGAAGAGGTAAACCAAGAAAAGGGCAAGAGTGACTGGTACTTCAGGTAACCTCAACATTGAGTGTGAAATTATCTTCCTCTCCGGTTGCATTCTCCCAGGGTCTTTTATATACTCCTGTTACTAGCTGACTGCCTTCAGCCACAGCTTTAATCTCCCATAGACGGACTCCTCCTGCACCTACAAGGGGCTGCTCGACTCCTTCAGGCTGCTCCGGAGGATAGTATTCTCCAGGGATATTATCGGGTCCCAGGTTCACGTTAAGCCCCTGGGTAAGGCTGAGTTCCCAGCGATAGCCTGTGGACGGATTTTCAGGTAGTCTCAGGTAAAAAATCTCTCCGTTTTCAAGATTTATAGTCTTCCCGTTGTCAGCCTCAGTTACCACCTGCTGTCTCGGCGGCATAGAGTCTGGAGATTCTTCCTGTAAGACATTATCTACTGCCAGCTCAAAAAACCCGGTCACTCCATTTACATTTACAGTATAGTTTCCGGCTTTGAGGCCCTGGACATCAAGAGGGATAGTCTCCGTAAAGCTTTCTATAGCCTGCGTACAGACCGCATCTGTCGGCCGTTTTGTGCTGATATTGATATTAAAGACATTTCCTTCTCTTTCGGTCTTTATTTTGTCGATCTCTGTACATCCGTCAGGCAGGTAGCCTTCTGCTATCACCTGTACCTGTACGGGAAAAGACTCAAGGGTCATAATCTGGATGTTTTCTACATTTGCAGTACCATATGTGTAATTTTCTCCACCGGTTCCCTGACTCTCGTTTGTTGTGTTTTCTTTTCCGGTTTCGTTTTGTCCTTCATCAGCACAGCCGGAAAAAATAACTGTAAAAATCGTAAATACGACTGTCACAATTTTCGCATATCTCGAAAACTCATTGTTTGTTCCTCTTTTCATTTTTCCCCTCTTATTCTCTTGATACGTTTATGAAAAGATGTGCCTGTTTGAATTTATCTTTTGCTTAAACTTCAATTCTATTCGCAGCTTTATAGGCCAGTTTCCTTTTTTGTTGATTCGAGTTATAGTAGAATTTTCGTTTGATAGTAAATCTGTCAATTCCAGTGATTAAATATTCAACACGTTTTTAATCAAACTTTTTCAACATTAGATCTTTATAAAGTCTCTATGTCTCGATATAAATAGATAAATTAAAAATGGAAGCCTGGCTTTTTATTTTTATAATATTTATGAAAGTCACTTTGTTCATTAATTATATAATTACTTGTAACACCGTTAACTCTATATTTTGTGCCTGGAGTATACAGTTTATACTTTCAGCTATCAAAAATGTCTCTTTTCGTGCTAGAATTGAGAAAATGCATAGACCTGGCTTTAAGGAGATTTTAACTTGAGTTTGTAGAAAATAGCCAAAATAGTACACCATGCAGGTCTAAAGAAGCGCTTAGTGCCTTTTTCTTCTTGTTTAATCTCAGGTAAAGATCTGGTGGGATTCAATTGAGAGTTGCGGTTATCACACAAGGAATTTCTAATGTTTTTGAATCCATCATGGAATCAGGGCATGAGGTAGTGGGAATCGTCGAGTGCGCCCCAGCACAGGAACCGAACCCATTCCTCAGAGCAATAGGAGGGTTTTTTACAGATGTTTATTACTCAGTCACCTCGAAGCCCTTAAATTTAAGAATCTTTTCCAAAAAACTGAAAATTCCTTATTACTATCTCAGAAAAGAGGATAGTGAATACCTTGAAAAATGGATGAGAAATCTACAGCCCGATCTTGTAATTGTGTATTCTATGTCTCATCTTTTAAAGGAAAATGTATTTAGCATCCCAAAATTTGGGATCATTAATGTCCATTATTCACATCTTCCGGAATACAGAGGACCAGCTCCACTTTTCTGGGAGTATTATGATTATGTCCTGAATCCAGGAGTCACTCTTCATTATATCGACAAAGGCGAGGACACTGGAGATATCATTTTTCAGGAAAGGGTTTTCGTAAGCTCTGGTGAAAAACTCGATGAAGTCAATCATAAACTATCACTTATGGGAATAAAACTACTCTCGAAAATAATGGGTACTATTGAGAAGGGAAATGTTCCCAGAGTAAAGCAGTCCGTAACTACTCCAACGGTGAGAGCCAGAAAAATTGAACCTCAAGAATATAGTGAACTCATAAGATGGAACGAGTGGGATGTTGAGAGAGTATACCATTTTTTAAGCGGGACTCCAAAGTATCATTACACTCTGCTGAAAAAAGCCAGCTTGCGCAACCTTGGGCTCACGATTAAAATTCTGGATACGGAAAAATGTAATATTTCCGGGTATAAAGTAGGAGAACTTTATAAGGAGAATTCAAAGAGCTTTTTTGTTTGCAAAAACGGTAAAATATATGTTGACGTTACGCTTTCATTTGCAAGCTTTCTCTCCTGGATTTACCCTTACATTTCCTGAGCCTGCTCTCTGTAATTTAGAATAAGGTCTTCGGCCCATTTCAGAGCCAAAGGCTCGAATCCTATAATAGTCTCCTGGTCAAAAAACCCTTTCAAAGTAAGAAAATCAGCAGCCATAAAGTGTTCGGTCTTGACAAGCATGGCAATCTTTATCTCATCCGTGCTGATAAAAAGTCTCTTTTTTTCTCTGGCCAGATAAAGTTTTAGTTCTTTTTCGAAGTCGGTTTTGAACCTTTCATAAATCTTTTCTGTTACTATAAGGATTATTTCGGTATTATCATCCTGATTTGCCAGAAAAATTTGGGAAAACACTGGATGAAATATTGACGAAAAATAAATAATTTTTTTTGATTTTGCTATGTTCTCCAGAAACACGGCAGGAGGCTCAAAGATATTATCAGGATCAGGCTTAACAAGGAAACAGGATTTTAACTCATTAAGCCTTTCCAGAAACGTCCTTGGTAAAGTAGCGAGATCGCGTTCGCGCCAGTAGTTCTCATTCTTCTCAATGACCTGCAGAGTATCGAGTAGAGGCTCCATCTTTTCTACCAGAATCTCTGCAAGCGGAGTTAGCCTGTATTCCCGGTCTTCCTGAAGAACCAGATGTTCATCCTTAAGTTTCTTGATTTGAGGGAGCATCCCTGTAGGATTAACATTCAGAATGTCTACGATTTCTTCTGTCGTTTTTCCTCCGTTTCTGAGCAGGAGCAAAAGGTCTTTTCTTTTCTGGGACATAAAGAGCAGATCTATCAGGGCTTTGTCCATTGATCTCACTTTCCATATATTGCGTTTCTGCGAAAGCTCCGTTTTTCTTAGGTTTTTCAGGAAGGGTTCATATAATAACTTGCTTCTTGTGCTAGAAATAATTTAAAAAACTCAAAATGTAATTTTCATCTCATTTTACCATTTATACGCGGGCCTCTAAATGTACCTTTTAAGTATTTCTTTTTTAATCTTTTCCTGCTCTTTTTTAACCTTTTCCTGCATTTTTCTTTAACAAGATAAGAAACCTTAAAGTCTATAATCTGAATTATATAGCTCGAATATAGAGCTTGGGAAGTGCATACTCCTTAACTGGCGAGTATCCTGACCTTATGCGTAAATTCCGGATCAGGGAGGACTTTGCATAGAATCATTCAAATGTGTGCTTACAAACTGGGATTACATTTATAACTTGTGTCGAAATATCTCAACAGAAATCAAACGTTCGGGATACGAACCCGACGTGATTATTGCACTCGCCAGAGGAGGATGGTTCGCCGGGCGAGTGCTCTGTGATTTTCTGGGACTTGATGACCTCTCCAGTCTCAAAATTGAGCATTATGTAGGGACTGCAGCTATCGATAGTGGTGAACCTTATATTCGATATCCCCTTTCGGACAACGTGATGGAAGGCAAAAAGGTACTTATTGTAGATGATATCGTTGATACCGGAGAAAGTATGCTGAGTGCCAAGGCGTACGTGGAAAGCCGGAATCCTACGGAGGTCAGAACCGCTTCACTACAGTACCTGGGGAGTTCGAAAATCGATCCCGATTATGTGGGCGAACGGCTTGAGGATTGGGCCTGGATTGTCTATCCTTGGAACTTCATGGAAGATATGATAAGCATCCTGACCAAATGTATGAGAAAAGACCCTAAAAAATCATGGAGTCTTGAAGATCTCAAACACAGCCTTTACATAAACCATGCCCTTGACTCTGTTGTCTTTGAAATCACCCAGCCAGGACGGCTTCCGGAGGTTCTGGAAGAAATGGAGAGAATTCGCAGGGTCAGCTCCGAAACTATTAATGGAAAGAAGCACTGGAGGCTTTTATAAAACTTACTTAACAGTACTTCGTCAGCAGGCTGATAGCCTGCTTTTCCCACTGGAAAGCCGGAAGAGATTTACAACCGAAGAGAATATCTTATTCTTACTGTTGTAAATCTCTCTTTCATTTAAAAGCAAGTGTAAGCCATAACACAAATATACATATCTGTTCAGGGTATCTATAAAATACCCATAAAGATATCAGTATTGCCACTCTGTATACCCGTTTAAGGTCTCGGTCCAGAATATCGAGTATATAATATGATTTTACAGCAATTAGCTCATTATCTACTACCGGTGAATTCATGCCCCACAGATGCACCAGATGCGGAACCATTTTTGAAGACGGAGATTCTGTCATCCTGAGCGGCTGCCCGAACTGCGGTTGGAATAAATTCCTTTATGTAAAAAAAGAATGTGAAGGTTTGGAAAATCAGGAAAGGCTTGCTCTGGAAGAACAAAAGCTGGATCTGGAATCCTCTCTGGATGAAGTTGTCAGGAACATTGATGAGGCTCTTGCTTCTGAGAAGGAAAATCCAAAGCAGGAACAGGAAGAAGTCGAGAGGAAAACAGATGAAGAAAGAGTAGAGTCCGTAAGAATCCTTGGCCCTGGCTCATACGAGCTTAACTTGGAATCCCTCTTTGAAAGGAAAGAACTCGTTATGGCAATCCGGGAGGAAGGATCTTATGCTCTGCATTTACCTTCGGTTTTCAGTCAGCAGAAGGAAAAACAAAAAGAAAAAGCAAAATTAAAAAAGCAAAAATAATCTTAGGCTTTTCAGAAATTTTCCCGGAGATTTCTTGCCGGACATCCTTGAAATATATTTTTCGGACAATCCTTATAGAACAAACATAGAAGCCTGTGCCATTAGCCTGGGAAATATAAGCATTAGCGTATCCTGTTGTGTTGTTTTCTGTTCTAAGTTCTTCTTTGAATGATTCTCGGTGTAAGTAGCCACCTTTTTACCTCAGGCGCCTGTAGATGACAAATGAGTTTAAAAAGAAATGTCTTCTAAAAATATTCTTCGATTATACTGGATTTTAAAGCATACAATTTTTTTCTCTGAGTTGGGGTCGGAATGAAATTGGCATCGACTGTAAAATGCTAATAATTGCAATTCTTCTTGGATTGGCTTTTTAAATATTTTTTGTTTTGGCTTATTATGAGGGTGACGTTTCTAATTGTTCCGGAAAAAAGGTTATTGAAGCCATTTACAACAAAAACTCACTGAGAGGAATTACAAAATGTTCACGGGAGTTGTATTCAGTATTTTCTTATTTTCTAGCTACAGATAAGAGTATTCGATAAAAGAAAAATTTATATATCATTAATGATAACTATAGGTTACTATCTTATACGCACTCCTTTCCAGCCAGTCTTCTGGTCAAAGTTTCAGGCAGGAATTTCTCGTATTCCTGTCAGAATTTACTCAAGACTGGGTACATTTAATCTAAGCACAATCGTAAAATCTGGCATTATTGCCTTAATATCCCGTAAATTTAGATGATTATCAGAGGGGGAAAAATGGACCCAGCAAAGTTACTCGACATCCTGGGGAACGAAAACCGCAGGAAGATCATTCAACTTCTTGCAAACCGCCCCTGCTATGTCAGTGAGATCTCTGGCAGGTTGGGAGTAGGGCCAAAAGCCATAATAAGTCACCTAGGTCTGCTTGAGCAGGCAGGACTTATCGAATGCAGCGTGGACGAGCAGAGGCGCAAGTACTTCAACATCGCAAACAATATGCGACTTGAAGTATCAGTATCTCCATATGCCTATACAGTGACACTTCACGACATTGACTTTGACAGGGGAAAAAAAGGCGAAGATCCTGTAGAAAAGGAGGGTTCTGTCAGAGAAGAATCCTCGTCTTTCTTTCTTAAACTGAACCGCAGATTGCAGGAGCTCAAAACAAGGCAAGAAGAACTTGCACAGATGCAGCAGCAACTCCAGGCTGAGTATACAGGAATTATGGATCGCTGCCTGGACTCAATTGAGGAGGTTGCCAGAAACCCTGTGGAGTGTGAGCTCCTGTTTGAGCTTCTGAAAAACGAAACCACCCTGGCTGCCCTATGTTACAACCTGCGCTTGCACCCGAGTGTTGTTAACTCTAATCTGATAGACCTTGCAGAGAGGGGATTTATTGAGTACAGTATCAAAAATAACCAGCATTACTGGAGAATACGTGAGACCGGAGTTGATAATGAATGATTGAAGAAATGAATTTGAGAGTCGCTGAAGCTTATCATAAGGATGTGGGAAGGGGAATTGCAAGAATTGACACACGGCTGATGCAGCAGATGGGACTTGTAAGCGGGGATATAATTGAGATATCTGGAAGAGCCAAAACCTACGCAATTGTCTGGCCAAATGTAGAGCGTGACCAGGAAAACCGGATACGGATCGATGGAAACCTGCGCAGCAATGCAAAAGTAGGAATTGATGACAGGGTTACGATCCAGAAAGTCCAGGCAAAACATGCCCAGAGAGTTACCCTTGCTCCTTCTCAGCCTGTAAGACTTGTAGGAGGGGCTCATTACATCCTCAGAATAATCGAGGGAAGACCTTTGAACAAAGGTCA
>CAYSZA010000092.1:0-9983 GCA_964435275.1 uncultured Methanosarcinales archaeon
CGTATTCAGAAGTTTGCTGTTAAAAACGATTTTCTTCCCGTAGCGAATTTCAGTATGAATGTAACTAGTGGTTATGCTCCACTTACCGTCCAGTTCAATGACTCATCAGAAAATGCAACTTCTGTAAACTGGGACTTTAATAATGATGGAACTGTTGACTCTATAGAAAGAAATCCAGTCTATGAGTTCACTATTCCAGGAGACTATACCGTTAATCTAACTGCAACCAACGAAAATGGTGCAGACTCAAAGCCAGCTATAATCAATGTTACTGAGAAACCAGTAACACCTGTAGATGATCAGGTAACTCCACCTCAATCAATCAGTGGTATTCAGTCTTCACCTGAATCCACCTGGATCAACTGGACCTGGGCTAATCCCACTGATGCAGATTTCAACCACACGGAAATTTACCTAAACGGTATCTTCCAGACTAATACCTCTGCTGAATATTTCAACGCTACCGACCTGCAACCTGAAACAAACTACACTATAGGTACGCGTACAGCAGATACTTACGGGAATGTGAACGAAACATGGGTCAATGCCAGTGCAAAAACAAAGCCTTTATCAGAGATAGATCAGCCTGTAATTGATGTTGATCAGCCTGTAATTGACTCGGTAGTATTGTTCCCGGCAAATACGACCGCTGATTCCAAAATAGACATCAGTACAAATATAACAGACAATGTAGGAGTGGACGAAGTTACAGCAGATAATGTCCAGCTGCTAAACACTGGCGGCAGATGGCAAGGCAATATAACCGCTCCTTCATCACTTGGTAAGTACTCCATGTCTATAAAAGCAAATGATGCTGCTAAGAATACTGTCAGTACTTCAGTACCTTATAATGTTGTCCGACGCCAGGGAGGCGTTAAAGTTGAGGTTCTGCCCACAGGCAGCAAGGTTGCAGGAGGAGAAAACACTACTGTAACTATCAAGGTAAAAAACACTCAGAATATAGATGATACCTTTAAGGTCCGGGTCAATGTTAACGGGCTTCCGGCTTTCTATCGGGCAGGCACTTCCTGGTTTGACTGGACTGAGAAAACTGTAAAACTGAGAGCAAAACAGGATGTTATGATTCCGATTGAAGTGAAAGTTCCGGCCGGGACTGTTACCGGACTTAAGGTTTTCACGGCAAACGTGAACTCTGAAAAGTTTTCGGTTCATGGGTCTGATAAAGGATATCTGATAATATCCCGTCCATCTAAAGATACCAAAAAACAAATTGGGCCAAAAGAATTTCGGTTTGGTCGTAAGTAATCTTCTGATTCATTCGGAAGTGACGTGAAACCTGACCGACATATCAAAAAGACAAAGTAAATTACAGAGTAAGGCGGTCTCAAAAATAGCTGGAGTCTACAATTGAAAGTCGATTGAAAGATGTCGAGTTTTGAGACCGCTCTACTGAAAATGCTTCACCTGTAAAATGATTGTGGAGTCAGACTAAATAGATTCAGCTTTTGAGAATTATAGGATTCTTAATTATATTTCTCTAGTTTTTATATTTTGTGACGAGTATAATTTACGTGAGCAATTGTGAAATCACTCTCAGGCATGTAAATTATCAGCATGTAATATGTAGACAGAAGTTCAGATATGCAAATGGTTTACTATAATATTTGCTGATGAGAGGTGAATCTAAAAATCATTGAATCAAGAAAACGACATTCATAAAGCTATATTCACAATTGTCTCTCATTAAGTAAAAATCTGGAGGATATACAAATGTGGCATAGCTACTGTAGATATGATAAATATAGGCACTGCTGGTGGTGCACGGGGCACTGTGGATACGGTGGCGGTGGCGGTAAATACTAAACTTTTAGAAACTTTTAGGGGCTGAATTAGATTTTTAGGACTTACACACTTGATAGTACAAAATGTTGAAGGTTTAATGCTGTCAATTTATCAATTCAACTGCGTAAGTCCATCTATTTAAAAGGATATACACATTTATTTTCCTATGTGTTTCCTACCCTTTTTGTGTTGAATATATTGTTATCGAAAGAAACCCACATATTGCCATGTTTTCCAGAAATTCCGATCGTTAATAATTTGCTCTTAAAAAGCACTATGGATCACTGCCGGATTGGCACGGTTCCAACGCATTCGCTTTTATTCAGTTCTTCTGCAGTCATTATAGAGTTAAGTATAATTTAGACAGACTCTAAAAGAATATGTGAAATGTTTTTAGGGGTCATGAAGATCCCTCTTTCCCTCTTTATAAGATTACGCTTTCAGTTTTTGTTTTTCACTGAACTTTACCAGATCACTGGCCTTTCACTATCTGGCCTGTAGAGTTTATCTCCTTGACTTATGTTCGGGAATGCCTTATAAAATTCAGGCACGTTGAAGACCACGCCGTTGACCCTGAATTTGGAGGGTGCGTGAGGCTCGGTTAGAACATGATTCAAGAGGTATCCTTCTGTGTCCGATTCCCTCCATACCTGAGCGAAGCTTAAGAAGAACCTCTGATCTCCTGTGAAATTATCGATCATCTCCGGTTCCCCTTTCGATGAGTTCTTATAGGCATGGTAGGCGATGGTCAATCCACCGAAGTCTGCAATGTTCTCTGTCAGGGTCAGGTTGCCGTTTATGTACAGTCCGGGTAGGACCTCGAATTTGTTATACTGGTTCACCAGAACCCCCGTGCTATTGTTGAAATTATCTTCATCCTTTTGTGTCCACCAATCGGTTAAATTTCCACTTGCATCAAATTTCCTGCCCTGGCTATCGAAGTGGTGAGTCATCTCATGTCCTATAAAGAAGCCTATGGAACCGTAGTTGACTGCATCATCGGCGTCTTTGTTGAAAAAGGGAGGCTGAAGAATCCCTGCTGGAAAGATTATGATGATCTTGTTATAGTCTGCATATGCATTAGTTACCTGGGGGTTCATTAACCAGATATTTCTATCTACAGGCTTGCCTAACCTATCCAGGCCCATGGGACCATGGTGTAAATAGAATTTAGAAGCCCTGAAGGTATTATTGACATATGAGTCATTTTTCACTTCAAGCTCCGAATAATTCAGCCATTCATCTGGGTAGCCTACCTGGACATCCAGGGCCTCAAGCTTCATGAGTGCTTTCTTTTTGGTTTCAGGCTCCATCCACGTAAGGTTTTGAATTCTTTCCCTGTAGGCTGTCTTCAGGTTAGATACCATCTCCTGCATTCTAACCTTGGAGTCTGGGTCAAAACACCTGTCCACATAGATGCGACCTATTGCCTCACCCATGAAACTATTTTCCACATCGATAACCCTCCTCCAGCGGGGCTGCAGCTCTTGTTGGGGACTCAGCCTAGTGACACTAAAGTGCTCCTCCTCAAGGTCGGAGCTTAGATAGGGGGATGTGGCAAAGATCAGCTTCCAGCGCAGGAAGGTCTTCCAGTCAGCTACACTCTCGTCCTGAAGGGCTGTGCTCATCTCCTTAAAGAAAGATGGGGTTCTTACATTAACCTCGGCTACATCTGGGTGGCCCAGATCACTGAAGAGACGGGACCAGTTAATACCTGGGGCAAAAGCCTGAAGCTCCTCAAGGCTCATTTTGTTGTAAGTTTTAGTCACATCCTGTTCGTCCACGTTGTTGAAGGATGCGTTGGCAAGCCTCGTCTCTATCCTCATCACGGTCCTGGCATTATCCTCAGCAACTTCTGGGCTATCGCCTAGATAGACGAACATCCTGGCTATGTGAGCCAGGTAAACTTCTCTGGTAGTGTTAGATACATTGTCCTGCCCGAAATATAAATCTCTATTCGAAAGACCCAGACCTCCCTGTGCAAGGGAGATGATTATGACCTTGCTGTTCTTCTTATCGGGTAAGGTCTGCATGGAGAATAAGGGATTTATGCCATTGTCCAACATTTGCGTTGATACTGCCTGAACATCGGAAGCGTTGGAGATATTGTCTATCAGCTTCAATTCGTCTTTGATAGGATCCAGACGCTGCTTATCCCGGGTGGCATTATCCATTCCCATGCGATAGAACTCCCCTATCTTCTGATCTAGACTTCCCTCAGGGGCAGAAGTGTTGTTGGCTGCGCTCTCCACTATTGTTTTAATGCGATCTTCGGTTATGTCAGCTACTATATCGAACTCAGAATAACCGGATTTGTCCGCAGGTACTGGATGGCTTTTTATCCAGGCTCCGTCAGCATACTCATAGAAGTCGTCTCCAGGATTTACAGAAAGGTTCATACTTCCGGGATCGAATCCTTTCTCATATCCGGAAGTGCTTGCGTTGCCCATCAAAGTTTCAGAAGAACCGTAAGCTACGAGGGTTAAGGCGTTAATTAGTGTAATGAAAAAGGCTAATTGACATATTACTTCCTTCCTCTTCATGTTTCCCACTCTTCCCAAATTTTATCTTTTAGTTTTACGCATTCACCTGATTCTGCAATGACATCTGTTAAGATCAGAAAAGATTACTGCGCTTGAATGACCCTTCTCAATAAGATCTACTGTTCGATATAATAATTAATAATAATAGTAATATTATAAAACCGCAAATATAGTATAAAAAATGACTAGAATTTAGGATACGTACCAGGACATTAAGTTAATACATCACTCTTTTCATGGACGACGACATACTTTTGAATCCCATCCGAAAATTTTTTTGTTAATTCTTTCTTTGGCATGAAGTACGTGAGGATATCTTCCTCACGTACTCTCTCTGTCCTCTTTTCCCATAATTGCGAATATTTCACTAATTATTGTTCATGCGTCTTCGGTTAAGTGAGGAATCGTGACAAATTGCATCAATTTCCCAACATTTGTCAAATATTTTAGTAATTTGTGAGCTGGGACAGGGTATCGATTTCATGTAAAGAGGCCAAAATTTAAGGACGGCTTCTAATGCAAAATCGATAGCTTTCAGGCAAGAAAATTCCTTAACCGATGACCAATGAATGTCCGTTATCTGTTAGAGTAACAAGTGATATTGATAATGTTTTTTGAGGCGAAAATCTAGTGTTTGACAATTGAATAAAGGGATTGATAAAAAAATAATTACTGAGGTGAAGAAACATACATCGAAGGATAATAATATTTACTATAATATATACTGAATGTTATAAAATATATTGGACCGATCGAATAGTAAGTAATGAATAGAATTTAGCAAGAATTATGCAAAAATCCATCATATAACTCTCAGATTTTTAAGCTTAGAAGAAAAATGAGCAAGCCAACTAAAGTAAATTTGATGTTGATGCTATTAGAAAAAGCAATTAAAAGATAGAATAATATACTAAACTTGTTTTAGTGAAGGCAATAATTATAAGTAATTGAGATAAAATACTGGATCATTATGGTAGTAAGTGTTATGCAGGATTCAGGAATGAACGGTGGTAGAGAAAACCTTTTCAAAGCGATTTCAAGTAATACACGCCTCTTGATCCTTGAACGCCTTAGTGAAGGAGATAAACACATCTCCGGCCTTGCAAGAGAATTAGGAATTTCAGTGCCCGTAACTGCTAAACACGTAAAAGTTCTGGAAAAAGCCGAACTGATAGAGAGAGAGAAAAAAGTTCGGAAACACTCATATGATAGGCATCAAACTGAACAATATCTATTCTTTTCTGGTTCACTTTGCAGAAAACAGGAGGCTTGAGGTTGAACAGGGTACGACCCTTCTTGAAGCCCTTAAGAGCGTAGCTGCGGTGGAGGTTAAGAGAATGGGTGACAGGGTCAAGGTTGTCTCCACTGATGGGGAAGAGGGGTTTTATATATACGAGGTAGACGGTAAATTCTCAGATAAGACTGTAGATGAATATGAGTTTTACGAAGATGCCGTAGTAGAGTGGAAGAAGTTAGTTCCCATAACGAAAAAAAGGTTGTTGGTAAATGTCAGAAGATGAAAAATCCAAACCCTAATTTTACAGAAACGAAAATATTATTGTGGAGCTTCTTGTTTCGACTTTCTGCATTAAATTCAAGTTTTCACTTATATAGCTCTATCACAAACAAGGGTTATTTTAGTTTGGATCAGATAAATCAACATTCTGGGTAATTAAGTGTTCAAAAGACTAAATTCAAAGCGATCCAAAAACCAAAGTCAATATTGGGAGATGATATTTCCTGTACTGTATAGAGCTGGATCTCACAATTAAAAGAAGTAAGAATATTTTTAGATTTATACGCTTTATTAATTCAAGTTTGCTTGTTCTATCCTTAGATTTCCTCACTTTATGAACGTTTGTACACTTTAATTAAATTTATAAGTTCTCACGCACTCGCTTCTTCCTTACCGTAACCTTTATCTATAAATGAACTCAATTTAACTTGCCTTAAGCCCACTAATCTTTACTTGATATCTCCACGGTGATCCGATGCATATAATGGAAGGCTTTTTACCGACGCCCTGGTGGCAGATCTGGTTTGCAGTATCTATTCCAGTGGTATTATATGGAATTTACAGGTCGAACAGACTAGTAAAAGAAAAACGTGAGATACTACCTCTACTGGCTGTTGCAGGTGCGTTTATTTTCGTGCTCTCTGCCCTGAAATTGCCTTCTGTTACCGGGAGTTCCTCTCACCCAACCGGGACCGGGATTGCTGCAATTATGTTCGGGCCTGCAATTTCTGCAGTGTTGGGGACAATTGTGCTTCTCTACCAGGCTCTTTTCCTTGCCCACGGCGGGCTGACAACCCTGGGAGCCAATGTGTTTTCCATGGGTATCGCAGGTCCACTGGTAGCATATCTGGTTTACAAGGCAGGAATGAAGGCTAGAATCAACTTTTACCTTGTCGTTTTCCTTGCTACTGCTTTCGGAGACTGGGCGACATACGCTGTGACATCTGCACAACTTGCGCTTGCCTATCCTGCAGGAGGAATCCTTACCTTAGGGGCATTTTTGGCTCAACTTAAGGTATTCGGGGCTATCTTTGCAATTACGCAAGTGCCTCTGGCAATTATGGAAGGAGCTGTCAGTGCCCTGCTCTTCAAGTATGTGGTCAATGTTAAGAGCGACATCCTTGTAGAAATGAAAGTCCTTGAAGCTGCAGTTGTTAGAAAACTTCGAGGGAGCTCCGCATGAGTAAAAAACTGGAAATCATCGTGCTTGCCATCCTCCTGATCTTTGCAATTCAGTTTATCTACATGTCCTCGACAACGAGTGCCGAATATAAGGGAACTGACGAGCAGGCTGAAGGCGCAATAAAAGAAATCACTGGCGGAGCCTACGAGCCTGTAGCTAAACCTTTATGGCAGCCTCCGAGCGGCGAAATCGAAAGCCTTCTCTTTGGACTTCAGGCTGCGATAGGTGCAGGCGTCCTGGGATATTTCCTGGGATATTACAGAGCCAAAAAGAAACATGAAAACGAGCTTGCTTGCAAAGGAAAAAGCAAGTCCGAAGGGGAAAGCCAGTCCTTATAACCTCTTCTTATAATTTCTTTCTCCATGTTTCCTCCCTTGAGGTAGGAAAGTTTTTATCTTTTGCCTTTTATTTTTAACCCTTAATTTTTAGGTTTCATCTACCTTTCTGCGAGTTTTCCATATGACCAATATTCTTGACGACTATGCCCTCATGAGCCCTCTCAGGCACCGAAACAACTGGTTGAAGCTGGCAATAGTATTATTCGGTTTGCTTGCGGGAGTCTCTTCCAGTTCTCCTATCCCTCCTTTTTTCATAGCTTTCTGCATGAGCTTTGCAACGGTCGCCTTTGGCAGGGCCCCGTTTTCTCTTTATGTAAAACTTTTGCTGGCTCCTCTTGGCTTTGCTGCTGTCGGAGTCCTCATTATTGCATTCTTTTCAGGATCCGGACCTGAACTGTTGTCGTTCGAACTCCTCGGGTACCCTCTCGCTGTAAGGACAGATGGGTTTGAGCTTGCCCTGCTGGTGCTTGCAAGGTCAATAAGCGGGATGTGCTGCCTTTACTTCCTCGCGCTGACAACTCCGATGATCGAGCTTTTTGCAGTGCTCAAAGCTTCCAGACTTCCTGAATCCTTTATAGAGCTCTCCATGTTGATCTACCGTTATATTTTCGTCTTCCTTGACATGGCCCTTTCTATCAGGTACGCCCAGACCGTAAGGTTAGGATATTCGGGTTTCAGGCGATCTCTCCGTTCCCTGGGCATGCTTGGGAGTACCCTTTTCGTCCGCTCATGGGAGCAGGGAGACAAACTCTTCCTTGCCATGAATTCAAGATGTTATGATGGGAAAATGACACTTTTTGAAGTGCACAGGCCTCTAAGAGCACCTGAATTGCTTCTTACCTCGGCCTACTTTCTCCTGACTCTCGCACTTCTTTATCTAACAAAAAACGCATCTATTGTCTGAGGTAAAAGATTATGATTATTCTTGAGACCAGGGGCCTTAAGTATACATACCCTGACGGAACTGTAGCCGTTCAGGATCTGAATATTGAGATCATGAAAGGAAAGAAAATTGCCTTTGTAGGACAGAACGGCTCCGGTAAGTCCACTCTTTTCCTGCTTCTTAACGGGACCCTTAAGCCGAACCAGGGGGAAGTCCTTTTCCATGGCGTTCCTTTCAAGCACGATTCAAAATCCCTCAGGGAAATTCGGAAATCTATAGGGATAGTTTTTCAGAATTCCGATGACCAGATTTTTGCGCCCACGGTATTTCAGGATGTAGCTTTCGGGCCTGCAAACCTTGGTTATTCAAAAGAGAGGGTCGATACCTGCGTTCAACGTGCACTTGAGCAGGTAGGCCTTTCCCGGTTTAAAGACAAACCTCCTCACCATCTCAGCGGAGGGCAGAAAAAACGGGTTGCAATTGCCGGGATCATGGCAATGGAGCCTGAAGTGATTATCCTTGACGAACCCCTCTCGAATCTCGATCCTGTAGGCGCGGATGAAATCATGGATTTGATTAACGAATTTAACCACTTCGGGAGCACTATAATTATTTCAACGCATGACGTGGACCTGGCATACCGCTGGTCTGACTATGTGTTCCTCCTGTCAAATAGCAAAATCATAGGCCAGGGCACTCCAGCCGATGTTTTCAAGGAGCCCGAACTCCTCAAAAAAGCCGGGCTCCGCCAGCCTACTACCCTTGAGATCTATCACGAAATCGAAAGAAGAGGGCTTGCATACGGCAGAAATTCCCCAAAAACCATACCTGAACTTGTCAATACCTTAAAACCCCTCGACCTGATGTGGGTTGAAGTGCCTCCTGGCGTAAGAGAAGGGGATAACCTGAATATCGGGGTCATGTACGGGGAATACGCAACCCAGTCGCCTTATGAGGCTATTAACGCCACTGTGCTGCATATCCATTCGGACGGAAGGGCTATTGTCGAGTTAAAACGCAAAGGAATTAAAGCCGGAGGAGTCCTGCTCTACGATACTGATAGTTATTCTCTGCCGGAGATAAAACAAATCCTCAAGGAAGGGGAAATCGTCTTTGTCGGAGCAATGGGCAAGAAAAGCAAAACCCTTGCCGAACAGGACGGAGTCCGTCTGGATGTTACCTCAGGCGTCATAGACAAATCTATCCTGATGGCACTTTGTGGAAAACGCTGCCTTATCCTTACAGCCGGCGGTATGGTAGACCATGCCTTTAAAAGAATAAAGGAATATGTGGAAAAAAGCGGGATAGAATTTACGGTTGGAGTAGTTAACAGGGAGGAAGGCTGCCAGTGGCTTGAAGAGTCCGAGGACAGCGCTGAGACGCTAAAAGTATAATTATTTCCGATTTCCTTTTTCCTCTTTTTTCTCAGATCTCGCTGTACCTCTATTGAGTATATTGCAATTGATGGGACCCCTAAAAACTCATTTCTTATATAGATAGCCAGGTTAAGGATAGATTCATAATATCCTAGATCCAACACTGTTTACGGAGCAAATGATCAGATCATCCGAGAGCCTGGAGTTTTCCAGTCAGAAAAAGATGATCTGTCATTTGTGAATGCTCTATTTCAGTGGGGAGGTTTGATAAAGATGAACAAAATGAGTAAGATGCCTATGGATAATCTATACGTTCCGGCTAAGCTGCTAACGATTATAGG
>CAYSZA010000093.1:0-9952 GCA_964435275.1 uncultured Methanosarcinales archaeon
TGGTGAATATGCACAATTATTTCGAATTCAATCACAACATTATAAGTGAAGAATGAAAAGTATGAGAACTAGATAAAAATTATTCAATTTAACCTGTCATCTGAAGATAAATCTTTTTGTATTGCTCAAGATTAATATAAATTTAATATAAATGAGAACATAAAGTACAAAACTGAAGAAACCTTGAAAGACGTTTTGAACTGGAATTATGTTGCAGGATGCTCTATATAACAGAGCATCTCATCGTTACTTACTTTTTACATGATGAAACATTAGAAAAATTAGTTACAGGAAATAGACATTATATTCCTGATGAAGAAGTTGCCAAAGTGTCCTATTGAGTTTTTAATCTTATTTTCGATATATTACGACACCTTGATTAAATCCGAGATATTATAAATTTCAATTCTTGCGGCCACAGCGACGGCCATTACGACCGGGGTGTGGACAGCTAGGACCTAGATTTTGTGGCATGGAACAGCAATGACCATTGTGACCGGGATGTGGACATTGAGAACCTAGTTTTAATGGCGTAAAAAGCATATTATTTTCACCTCCGATTTTCCCAATTTTTCATTACATTTTATACTACTTTTAACATTTTAAGTGTTGTTATGTTGTACTGTTAAACCGCGTCTTAAGATATTAATTAGTTTACTCTATAATTAAAAAATTCCGGACTTATTCTTAAACTCCGGAATAAACCTTCGGAATTTGGAAAAAGAGTTTTCTGGCTCTTCTGCGGAGAGCTTCCTGGATGACGTGGTATTTTCTACATGGTTGATTCTGTGGGAATTACGAATAAGGTAAAGGAGATTACTATAATTCTTGCGCTTAGATAATTCGAAAATCTTTTTGTATTACGATATCTTTCAGCATACACCTTACATTAATACATTTTATTATAAACTGCCATTCAATAATTCACGTTTCTTATATCAAGTACTCAAAAGTTGAACACTACAGCAAAGTTTTGCCTATAAAGTAACTGCTTTTCTAATCTTCAGGCTTGTCTTTTGCATTTTTCATATCTGCAAACGGATTATAGCAACCCCTCAGTTTCCATCACTTTGTACCATATCACGGAAAAAGGCCTTGTGACCGGGACGGAACAAAAGGCAAGAACTCAAGACCTTGATTACTCAGATGTGGTTACTTTATGACTAACTGCACGCAAGGTTGAGCAAACAGAAAAACTAAATGAGAATACTCATAATAAGGAGGTTTATTAATCCTCAAAACACCCAAAAGATTCAGGAAGACACTTAAGAAATACGTAAAATAGTTCAAATTAGGAAATCAATATACAAGAACAAAGTGCCTGAAATTCCTCATAGTCCTTTGGGATATTCATTGATAATTTACAGGCAGATATACTGGGCTTATCCATGTATCTTTTATGCGAAAACCCAAGACACCTATTGATGTGCAAGATGCTTTAAACAGAGGCTTTTTGATGAAAAAAATAAGTTTTTTATTAGTCATGCTGCTGATTACCAGCGGATTTAGCGGCTGCGTAGGACAGGAACAACCCGCAGAAAATAACAATACATCAACCCCTTCTTATAACAGTACCCAGAGTGGGCATTCCAGCTTCTGGTCAATGTTGTTCTGGTCAAGTCTCTGGCACAAACACGTAGCACCGAATTTCCGGGCTGCAAAAGCTTACATTACCCCCTATCCTGTAACAAAAACAGATTCATCCGACCTCTCCAGAAAGGTTGATGCAAAAGACCCGACCGACACAACAAACAAAAATTCCCTGACTCCAGATACCGGAACCAGACAAAAACCGAAAGTAAAAACGACCACCACACGAATCAGGCGAAGTGGAAGGCGTTAAAAAATCTGCTCTAATGCGGTCATAACTTCCAGTTTACTTTTTACTTCCAGTTTCCTTTTTATTTCTTGACACCATCTTTATGTAAATCTATATAATTTCTAAAAACTAAATCTTGAGGCTTCAAGCTATAGAGAGCAATTTTGAGTTCTGGAATTAGCTTCCGAAGTATGCTCCAGAAAATATGTAGATTTGTAGAGGGAAAAGGAAAATAAAAAGAGAAAATAATGAGAAAATTAAATGAGTACATGAAAAAAAGGCTTCCAATAACCCTTTACCAGATCACTGGTCTCTCATTCTCTGGCCTGTAGAGTTTATCCCCTGGTTTTACACTCGGGAATGCCTTATAAAATTCAGGCACGTTGAAGACCACGCCGTTGACCCTGAACCTGGCAGGGGAGTGGGTATCGGTCAGTGCTAGCGTCCTCAGGGATTCGTTCGTGTCCGATTCTCTCCAGATCTGGGTGAAGCTTAAGAAGAACCTTTGATCTCCAGCGAATCCGTCGATCATCTCCGGCTCCTCTTTCAATGAGAGCTTATATGCATGGTAGGCCACTGTCAATCCACCGAAGTCTGCTACGTTCTCCGACAGGGTTAGGTTGCCGTTGACGTTTAAGCCGGGCAGGACCTCGAACCTGCTGTACTCATCCACCAGAACTTCCGTGCTCTTGTTGAAGTTATTGGCATCCTCTGGTGTCCACCAGTCCGTTAAATTTCCACTGGCATCGAACTTCCTGCCCTGGCTATCGAAGTGATGAATCATCTCGTGCCCTATAACAGCGCCTATGGCACCATAGTTGACGGCATCATCTGCGTCCTTGTTGAAGAAGGGAGGCTGAAGAATGCCCGCCGGGAAGACTATGACGATCTTATTATAGTCTGCATATGCATTAACTTCCTGTGGGTCCATCTCCCAGAGCTTGCGATCTACTGGCTTGCCTATCCTATCCAGGCCGTATGGACCTTGGTGAAACTTGAATTTAGAAGCCCTGAGGACATTCATAACATATGAATCATTGTTCACTTCGAGCTCTGAATAATTCAGCCATTCATCGGGGTAGCCTACCTGGACATCCAGGGCCTCAAGCTTAATAAGCGCTTTCTTTTTGGTTTCAGGCTCCATCCATGTCAGGTTTTGAATTCTTTCCCTGAAGACTTTCTTCAGGTTGGATACCATCTCCTGCATCCTGGCCATGGAACCTGGATCGAAATGTCTATCCACATAGACACGGCCTACGGCCTCGCCTATGGCCTTGTTTTCCACATCAATAACCCTCTTCCAGCGGGGCTCCATCTCCTGTTGGCCATTGAGTTTTCTCTCATAGAAGTCAAAGTGTTCCTCTTCTATATCAGAGCTGAGGTAAGGAGACGTGGCTAAGATCAGCTTCCAGCGAAGGAAGGTCTTCCAATCAACTATGCTCTCATCCCGAAGGGCACTGCTGAGCTCCTTAAAAAAGGAAGGGTTTCTGACGTTGATCTCGGCTACATTAGGATGACCCAGGGAACCGAAGAGACAGCACCAGTTAATACCTGGGGCAAAGGCTTGAAGCTCCTTAAGGCTCATCTTGTTATATGTTTTGATCTCATCGTTGTCGTCCACGTTGGTGAAGGATGCGTTGGCAAGCCTCGTCTCTATCCTCATCACGGTCCTGGCATTATCCTCAGCAACTTCTGGGCTATCGCCGAGATAGACGAACATCCTGGCAACGTGAGTCAGGTACTGCTCTCTGATTTTGATAGATTCGTTGTCCTGCCTGAAGTAGAAATCCCTATCTGGGAGACCCAGACCCCCCTGGGTCAGGGTAGCGATCATGACCTTGCTGTTCTTCTTGTCAGGTGCAGCGTACATAGAGAAGAAAGGATCCATGCCATACTCTGTCATTTGCGTCGAGACTGCCTGGAGATCGGAGGTATTGGAAATATTGTCTATCATCTTCAGTTCGTCTTTGATTGGGTTCAGGCGCTGTTTTTCCAGAGTGGTATTATCCATTCCCATAATGTAGAATTTGCCGATCTTCTGCTCGAGGCTTCCCTCGGGAGCAGAAGTGTTGCTGGCTGCACTTTCCACTATTCCTTTGACATGGTCATAAGTCCTGTCCTCTACTATTGCAAACTCTCCGTATCGGGATTTATCCGGGGGCACGGGGTGGCTTTTTATCCAGGCTCCCTCAGCATACTCATAGAAGTCGTCTCCGGGTTTTACTGATAAGTTCATGCTCTCAGGGTCGAAAGCTTTTTCCTTTTCTGAAGTGCTCATGTTACTCCTCGATGTTTCGGAAGAACCAAAAGCTACAAGGGTTAAAGCGTTAATAAGTACGATGCCAAAAACGAACAGACTTATTACTCCTTTCTTCATGCTCCCCCAACTCCTATGGATTCTAATCCTTAAAGTACAGTTACAAAAACGCTTATTTGAGTTCTGTAGAAATTCCTGGTCTTGAAATATGAGACACACAGTATGGGACACATATTCAGAGCAAAAAATCAAACTGAATAGATGTTGTGATCAAATTTGCACATTGTATAGTAAACATTTAATGCAATTGATTTCTCAGTTTAACTGCATAAGTTCAACTGCAAAATTCTGTTTAGATAACACTAGCTTTTTAACTGTGAGCTCTTTATACCGTAATACATCCATACCTATTTCTCCCGTTATAGAACATAATTATCTCAGTAATTATTTTAAATTACTTATACAAAAAATACCCATAGTTCCAAAGCTATCGATTCTTAAATATTATGTTCAACTGGCTTGAAACTGAGTAGAAAATGAGAAGTCAACTTGCTTCCAAAATTGAAATCTTTACACATTTAGTAACCTGGAAAGCTGGGAGACGGGATTCCAGAAAAAAGCAAAACTGTTCAATATGGTATATCGTCAGAGAAGAAAGAAATCCTGAAGAGAAAGAAAAGAAGCTATAAAAATAGATCAAGGTAAGAAAAATTAGATGAATACAGGAAAAGTCCGGGAAATCTGTGTGAGATCATCAGATTTATCCTGCTTCGCAACCTCTTTTGTGAAATCTGAAAGATTTCACCCCAATTTCTTACTATGAATTCCCTTTTTGGGAGGCATCTTACTTTTATCGGAATCGGATACACTTTTCTTTGACCAGTGCCCTGCAAGGAAAGCGCCTGACAGGTTGTGCCAGATGCTGAAAATGGCGCCCGGTAGCGCTGCTACCGCTGTAAAATGCTTTATAGCAAGGGCTACACTCAGGCCGGAGTTCTGCATCCCGACCTCAATTGCAATGGTCCGTGCTTCGGTTTCGCTGAGCTTAAGGGCTTTTGAAACCCAGTAACCTCCTGCCAGACCAAGTCCATTGTGCAGGATCACCGCAAGCAGTACCAGCGGGCCACTCTGTTCGAGGTTCGCGCTGTTAGTTCCTATAATCACGGCGATAATAATTACTATGGCTCCAGCCGAGATTGCCGGAAAAACCTCCTTGACCGCACTTATCTGTTTTTCAAAGAAATAGTTGATTGCAAGCCCTAACACCACAGGTACGATTACCACATTTACAACGCTCACAAGCATGCCCGTGACGTCAACATCAACGGTCTGGCCGATAAAAATCCAGGTAAGGAATGGAGTCGCGAGAAAAGCCAGCAGTGTGGAAACCGAGGTAAGGACTATTGAAAGAGCCACGTCGGCTTTTGCCAGATATGAAATCACATTGGAAGCCGTACCTCCCGGACAGCAGCCCAGCAGGATTACGCCTGCAGCCAGGTCGGCAGGCAGTTTAAGCACCAGGCAGACTATCCAGGCTGCAAGCGGCATAATTGTGTACTGCATTAAGGTGCCCAGGAGGACTACTGAAGGCCGCTTTAGTACCGCAAGGAAACTGTCCACCGAGAGAGTAACTCCCATGCCAAGCATAATCAGGCTTAGAAAGGGTACGATAAGTCCCTGATGCGGAGCAAAGTATTCAGGATAAACATATGCGACAGCCGATAAGAGGACCGCCCAGACGGGGAACAAGGATGTAAATTTTTTAAGTATTTTTTGATACACTATCTCACCGGATTTACAGGATGAAGATTGAATTTAAAGCTTGAGAAACAAGAAATTTATAGAAATAGGCTTTGCACAAAATAAACATATTTAGGCAAAATTTTGCTGGCTCAAAGTAGCTTTAAAGAGCCTGAATAAAGAACCGGATGCATGCCTTAATAAGGCCTAGATAAAAGCCCCGTTTAAAAAATATATCCATTTCTTGCCAATAAATAATAAAGCTGTAATTAATTTGGAAATTGTGCATAGTATAAGTAATACATGTCTATTGGCTCTAAAAACGAATATTGCGTCCTCAAATAACTTCCATATCCGGCTTCGCCGTTTTGCCCTTTTTTCATTTTTCTTGCAATTAGCTTGTTGCTTATATACAGGCTTTCAGTCTACTTGCTACCTATATATACAGGCTCTGCCGATACAATGCCCCATGAGACTGGATGCATACCTTGTAGATATGGGCTATTTCAAATCAAGGGGGCGAGCCAAGACTGCTATCGTTGAGGGAAATGTCAGGGTTAACGGAACTACGGTAACAAAGGTTTCGAGAGATGTTTCTACCGAGGATATAATTGAGGTTACCGAGGGCCTGGATCAGCCTCAGGGTTATTTCAAACTCAAGTTTATTCAGGAAGAAAGCGGAATTCTTAAACCCGGAGACAAAGTGCTTGATCTTGGGTCCAGCGCAGGCGGGTTTATTCTCTTTGCCTCGGAAATTGCAGGCCGGGTAAAAGGCATTGAGTTCAGCAAGGATTTCAGGAGCGAACTTGGAAAGATCGCATATGAGAGGGAAAATGTTGAGGTAATATTCGGAGATGTATTTACAGTACCCCTGAATTTACTTTCAGAAGAGCCAGTAGATGTTATTCTTTCGGACATGACCCTTGAACCTGAGGATTCGATAAAGGCTCTTTCGAGAGTACTGCCTCTGCTGAAAGCCGGGGGAAAGCTTCTTCAGGTTATCAAAATTCCAAAAAAGAAGAATCCCAGACCCATCCTGAGCAAAATCGAGAACCTTGGGCTCGAAATTCAGCAGGTCATCAGTTCCGAAAAACAGGAAATTTATGTAGTTGCAAGAAAACCCCTGTCCGAAGAAAAAGAAGAACCTCCCGAAGAAATGGAGTCATGAGGAATTAAACAGATGATTACTGACGGAATAGAGGGTTCAGAAACTTCCTTTCCTTCTAATCACGATTGCACAGAGATATTTCCAGATTCTAACCCGGATATCGGGGTGATAATTTACGGCAGTGGAAAACCAGTCCGGCTTTTCGCCGCAGGCCTGCATGGAGAGGAGTGGAAAGATACAACTGAACTCTTGAGGTGCATCAAACCCCCGAAAATCGGCACTCTTGCCTTAATTCCACTCGTAGACTGCGGAAAGTACGTCTCAACCCTGAACCCCGATTATTATTCAGGACCCGGAAGAAAGATTATCAGGGCAATTGAAGAGCTGAAACCCGAAATCTACCTTGAACTTCATTCCTATTCGAGTGGAAATCTTGAAAAGCTGGCCGGAAAGAACAGGCTCGAACTCATAGGAGTGCCTGCCTATAGCATTCTGAAAGGAGGCGTGCTCCTTGGCTCGGTTTCTCCCTGGATTCGAAAAAAGTATTTTCCAAAAGAAGCCCTGTGTCTCTCTTTTGAACTCCAGAAAGGAAGCGTGGAATCAAGAAGATTTGCTGCTCAAATGCTTGAGATTCTCAAAGAAGTTCAATCAAGGGATGAGTTCATCGAATTGATGAAAAAGGAATTTCCTGCTCAGGCGAAAAAGGCAATCGAAGATTACAGGCGGTTTTACGGAGAGATTTGATTCCCACCCTTCCAGTAGCCGGCAGTTCAATTCACAATAATTTTATAATTAAAAACATGCACAAAAAATCCACTTAAAACAGTATTGACTATGGAAAGCACTTAAAAACTGTACTATTTAATAACTAGCCTAAAAAGAAGACTGGCACAGAAGAGATTTCTGCGCCTTCAATGTTTTTCGTGACTCTTAGTTGGAAATTAGGTTTTATCTGAACTTTACCTTCGCATGTTAAGTGCAGGGGCTGACATTCCGTCGTAAGTGCTTGCCATGTGTTCGGGTTTGACATCCTGCATGTCAGCGCGCTGGGCGCGGAGTATATCGTCAACACGGAGCACCATCACTGCGGCTTCGGAACCAGCTTTGACGGAGTTGACCTTAACCCTGAGGGGATCAACTATGCCTTTTTCGAGCATGTCCTCGGCAGCGCCTGTACTGATGTTCAGGCCTGCGTTTTTGTTTTCGGCATGCTTTGCCCTGAGATTCACTAATGTGTTAATAGTGTCCAGGCCTGCGTTTCTGGCAATTGTCCTCGGGATTTCCTCGAGGGCGTCTGCAAAAGCCCTGATTGCCATCTGCTCACGCCCGCCTATGCTTGGAGCGTACGCACGAAGCCCGAGTGCGACTTCGATCTCGGAAGCGCCACCGCCTGCAACAACCTTACCATCTTCTACCGCACATTTTACCACTCTAAGGGCGTCGTCAATTGCGCGTTCAAGGTTGTCAACGACATGTTCGGTACCGCCTCTCAGGACAAGAGATACGGATTTCGCACCTTTGCAGTCTCTTAGGTAGGTTTTACCCTGGTCACCGTTCCGGTCCTGCTCAAGGAGTCCTGCGTGTCCGAGTTCTTTCTGGGTGAGTTCCTTTATATTGCGGACAGGCCTGCCGCCTGTAGCATCTGCAAGGTGCTGCATGTCCTCATTCTTAACCCTGCGAGTTGCATAAATTCCCCTGTTTTGCAGGTAAGCCGCGATCTTGTCGTCCATCCCCTTGGAACAGAAAACAGCATTTGCACCCGCACGGATAACGTAGTCTGCCATTTCGAACAGAGCTGCCTCTTCCTGCTTTACAAAGCCCTCAATATCGCCATATGCGCTGATCTGAAGTTTTGCTTTGTTTGCAGTCTTAGCGATTTCCATGGGGGCATCGATCAGGGCGATCCCGGGGTTTTCGATTTTTAGAGGGAATTCCTTGTCCAGAGCAACCTTATCTATAACAATGCCTTCGACAAACTCGGTTTCTTCAATCTTGCCGCCGACATCTTTTGTAATAATAACATCTTTAAGGTCGACTATTCCCCTCTCACGAATAGCGAGCACGGCATCTACACAAAGTTCCGCGATCATACGGTTGTATTTTTCGGAGGCTTTGCCCGTAATAGAGGTTCTGGCAACTTCTATAAGCCTCTTCTTTTCGTTCTCGCCAGTTGAGATTGCAAGGCTCTCAAAAATCTCAACAGCCTTCTCGGCTGCAAGCCTGTACCCCTTGACAACGACAGTCGGGTGGACTCCGCTCTCAATGAGGTTTTCTGCCTTTTCCAGCAGACTGCCTGTAAATACGACAGCACTTGTAGTCCCGTCCCCTGCCGAGCTTTCAAGTGATTCTGCAACTTCCACTACCATCTTGGCTGCCGGGTGCTCAATAGACATGTCGTGTAAAATGGTTGCACCGTCGTTTGTAATTGTAATATCACCAATCGGATTGACAAGCATCTTGTCCATTCCTCTCGGTCCGAGCGTGCTCCTGACTATGCTGGCCACTGCCTTTGCAGCCGCAATATTCATGCTGAGCGCTTCTTTTCCCTTTGTCTGCTCTTTTCTAGGATCTACTATTATGATTGGCTGGCCACCTTTTTCCATCTGAACCAAAACCTCCTTAAAATGAAGTATATCGAAAATTTTTACTCGATAATTTGAAGTTGTCCTGGATTACAGTCACTTTTAGCCCGAGATCAGTCTGAAAATATAATCTCATCAGTCGCCTTATCTGAACAGGATTTGATCAGGAAATTACTGATAATACTTCTATAAAAACATACCGGGTATATGCCGATTCTTGAAGGTGAAACTGTGTTTCCGCATCAGACTCAGGAGTAAAACCGAAAACAGTCGCCTGCCTCTCTTTTTTCCTAAATGTCTTTTCTTTAAAGATTAAGGGAGGCTAACCACCAAGGTCTGTACTTTGCTTTTCCATGGCAATTTTGAACTCTTACTTCCCGATTACTTTTAGTTCCTGATCAATATTCTTCCTGACCAGTATTCTTCCTGACCAGTATTATATACTG
>CAYSZA010000094.1:0-9943 GCA_964435275.1 uncultured Methanosarcinales archaeon
AGCGCTTCAGGGTTGTTGTGCAGGATCATGTTCATGCGGGCAAGACCGGATGTGGTTGCATCTTTTTCCTGGCCGTACAGGGTTATCTTGGTCCTTGCTTCGTCTGGCGACCTTTAAAAGCAGCGAACCGGAGCCGCATGTCGGGTCGTAGGCCGTTGTGGAACTTGTTGTATTGGCATAGCGAGTTCCGAGTATCTGTGCTATGATCCGGCTGACCTCGGCAGGAGTATAGAACTGCCCTTTGCTTTTTCCGCTTTCAGTTACGAAGTGACGCATCAGGTATTCGTAAGCATCGCCCAGGATGTCATCATTTTCGGCGCGGTTCTTCGAAAAATCAAGGGCAGGATTCTCAAAAATGGCAATAAGGTTGGTAAGCCTGTCCACCATTTCCTTACCGCTGCCGAGCTTGTTTGAGTCGTTGAAGTCCGGCATGTCAGATAGCTTGTTGGCATTGACCAGCGGAGCAATTATTTTCTTATTGATCTGATCTCCGAGATCTGATTTGCCTTTGAGTGCAACCATATCCTTGAAGCTTGCACCTTCCGGAATGGTAATGGGGGCAAAGGGCACACCAGCATATTTGTCGCTGATGTATTTGATAAACAGCAGAACGAGTACGTAGTCCTTGTACTGGCTAGCGTCCATTCCGCCACGCAGTTCATCACAACTGGATCAGAGAGAGGAGTAGAGTTCTGATTTTTTGAGAGCCATGTTAGTAAACCTTGAATTATTCAATCGTTACTCGCCAAGTCGCCTGCAATTCTCCAGATGAAGTTGGCGGTTCGGTGAAGTTGTTTTCAACCGTTTTGTAGCCTTGAAGTTGTACTTCTCGTTTAACCTTTGGTCTTACTGTTGGAGGATTTCTATTCAGGTATATTTAATAACCGTTTTAGTTTTTTCTTTCCTTTCCGTTTTTAGAAGTCTACATTTAAGAGGGACGCCACATGAAAGCTGAAAGGGCACAGTTTCCACACAGATGACGGGCATCTCTCCGACAAAAACACAAGATGCGTTTATTGAGGAAGATAAAGGAGTTTTAGATGGTTGTCCTTCACGCCATATATTTAAGAATATCATAACAATGCGAGACTGTAAAGCTTTAAGCTTTTCTTGGGGTTGCAGCAAAGTAAAGTAATAGATAGTGTAAGTATTTTTAGTATCTCCCAGTTAACACTAGATCAGATTTTTGAAAAATGAAGAAATAATATCTATCTGAGTTTATAAAATTTAGAAAAACACTATACTCTTGAAGAAAAATAGAATCGCAGGAGTTATTCCCGCGACGCCCGGGAGTGAAATTTCTGTCACTCTAGCGCAAAACACCAATTGAGGTTACTCTCAACAAGTTTGGAAATATTTGCCTACATTTTCTATTGCTTTTACAATGAGGGAAACGCACGCTTCAATGTCTGCCGTATCGAGAACCTCAACAGGGGAATGAATGTAGCGGGTGGCTATGCTGACCGTACCTGTTGGAATACCTTCTTTTGTGAGGTGTATTGAGGTAGCATCGGTTGTGCCTCCTGACCCGACACCCAGCTGGTAGGGAATCTTATTTTCAGCAGCAGTTTCTTTAAGCCATTTAAGGATCTGCGGATGAACTAAAAGACCTCTTCCGGACGCATCGGCTACGGTAATTACAGGGCCTTTCCCGAGTTCAAGGGAAGAATCGGTTTTATTGATGCCGGGATGGTCTCCAGGAATGGTAGTGTCAAGGGCAAGTGCAATGTTCGGACAAACTCCAAAAGCACAGGTTTTTGCGCCCTTCAGTCCTACCTCTTCCTGAACAGTACCTACGGCATAGATATTTGCTTCAATTTTATGCCTGGAAAGCCGCTTCATAACTTCAATGAGGATCACAAGGCCTGCACGGTCGTCAAAGGCTTTGGAAGTCACCTTCCCGTTTGCCAGGGATACAAACTCCTGGTCGATTGAGGCTGTCGTACCTATCTCAATTCCCAGGTTCTCAGCATCCTCACGGTCTTTTGCTCCGATGTCGATAAACATATCTTCCAGTTTCACGGGTTTTTTCCTGTCTTCCTCTTTCATTACATGAGGGGGCTTGGAACCGATAACTCCCGGGATTGAACCCTTTTTGCCGTGAACTATAACTCTCTGGTTAAGAAGTGTCTGGTCAAACCATCCTCCAATTCCGACAAACCTCAGGAAGCCGTTATCATCTATATACCTGACCATGAGCCCTATTTCGTCCATATGGGCAGCCAGCATAATAGAAGGGCCTTCTCCTTTTTTGACAGCTATAAGGTTTCCCATGCAGTCTCTCCGCATAGTGTCAACATAGGGTTCAAGCTCCTTTTCAAGGAGTTCCCGGATATCATGTTCAAAACCTGAGATTCCGTGAGCATTTGTGAATTTTTCAAGCAGAGATTTTATTTCTCTAAGGTTTCCGCCTTTTTCCATTTTCGAATATCTCCTGCATGTCAGTAATTTAGAGTTTGAATGATCTTAATTATACTAAATTGACTATTAGTGAGGCTAACTGTAATTTAACGAGAGTAATTATAATATGTTCACTCATGATTACCTATCACTCATGATTACCTCTCGTTAGATGACCTTTTAACACTTGTTCTTTGATAAATGACTTTTTATAATTATTCCTTGCCACATGATTTTTACAAATCTCGGGTTGAGGATTAATTAAATCATTTTCATTCCAGATTAATAATTATTATACTGTTCGTTTATTAAGATTAACCTTTTGTTTAGGTCTCTGGCAGAAGAAGCCTCCAGATTAATTATAGGTGGCGACGGGAGACATTTCGGAAGCTGGAAGGACAGAAACATTAAAATCCCTTCAGGTTTATTGAGGACTCAGGTGAAAATCACATGACTGCAGAATTACCCCCTCAAGTTCAGAACCAGATAGCACAGCTTCAGCAGATACAGCAGCAGATCCAGGCTCTGTCCATGCAAAAGTCGCAGATTGAAGCTATGCAAAAAGAGTCAAAGATGGCTCTTGACGAGCTAGAAAGGCTAGCTGACGATGCAGTAGTCTATCGCAGCGTAGGGGAACTGGTAATAAAAACGAGTAAAGGGGAATCCATTACAAAATTGAAAGACAGAGAAGAAACTCTCTCACTCAGGCTTCAGTCTATTTCCAGGCAGGAAGAAAGGCTAACATCACGCTTCAAACAGCTCCAGGAGCAGATCCAGCAGGCATTGGGCACAAGGGCGCAATAATTTATTTTTATTCCCTCATATGGGATAAGAAATAAAGTATAGCTTTGCTAAATTCATACAAATGTCATCTAAAATCCCGGAGTTTTTGAATCCAGGGAGATCGATGCCTGTAAAAACGATAGCCAGAGTGGACAATGGAAGTTGACGAAGCGGAGTTTTTCAACCGGCTCCTTGACTATCGAAATATTTTATATTTGTGTCACCGGAACGCAGATCCGGACGCGATTAGCAGTGCTTTTGCTCTTTCGGAAGCTATAGGAGGTACAGTCGGACTGGTGGACGGCTGTAATCGTGTAGCCTCCGTGCTTATAGATAGACTCAGAATTGAAGTCGTAGATAAACCCAATCCAGCTGATTACGGTTTTGTCGTTGTGGTTGATACTTCGACAAAGGCACAGTTAAATGATCTGGAACTTACCAGGTATTGCGTGATCGATCACCATACAACTACTGCTCTGACAGAAAACGCCGAGTTTTACCTGCACAGGAACAGTACCTCTACCGTAGAAATAGTTTACAATATTTTAAAAGTAATGGGAGCACCGATTAACCGACGGGTGGGAATTGGGATGCTCACGGGAATAGTAACCGACACCGGGCATTTCAAACATGCATCGGCAGATACGTTCCGTACAGTGGCAAAAATTATCGAGGACAGCGGTGTTGAATACGGGGAAGTACTGGACCTTATGGCTGCTACCCCACAGGACATTTCCATGCGTATAGCTATCCTGAAAGCCGCAAGCCGAGTCGAACTCGATAGAGTGCAGGAGATGTTGATCGCATCTTCCCATGTCAGCTCTTTTGGCGGTTCTGCATCCTCCATGCTGATTAACATCGGGGCGGATGTTGCTTTTGTCGGCACTTCCAAAGGCGAGAGCGTCAGAATAAGTGCAAGAGCGAAACGTGATGCTGTAAACGCCGGAGTTAATCTTGGCCAGCTAATGGAAGATATAAGCAACGAATATAACGGCACAGGTGGAGGGCATTCCGGAGCTGCAGGAATCGATGTGGTTGCAGATATGAAAGAAGTGCTTAACAAGTGCAGGGAAAGGACAAAAAAGATTCTTGAAGCTTCCTTTGGAGCAACGTCAAAAGTGATATCTTCTGAGGATGAAATTGAAGAGCCTGAAGATGAGTGATTTTTAAAACAAAGAGAAACTCGTAGTTCAGGATTATACTCCAGATCCCATACTTCAGCATTTATTCAAAAATCTCGTTTTACAATATAGCTGAGAAATCCCCTGCTCCAGCGTGTACTTCAAATCTCAGTCTGCCTTAAAGTATCGAAGTCTGAGAATTTTATAGCTTATCGGCCAAGAGTAAATTTACCGGGCTACTTAGAAATCATTATAAGGTTTGCCCTGAGGGCTTTTACCTTTTATGCAGCCAGCTTTCAGGATTACTTGGAAAACCTTTTTTCAGTCTAACAGCTAATATTTATATGA
The DNA here is from genome assembly GCA_964435275.1 of uncultured Methanosarcinales archaeon. Taxonomy (GTDB): domain Archaea; phylum Halobacteriota; class Methanosarcinia; order Methanosarcinales; family Methanosarcinaceae; genus Methanosarcina. Next base: position 4,653 of record CAYSZA010000094.1, read on the forward strand.
GAATCCAGCTTAATCTTCATATTAATCCGGCTTAATCTTCATATTATATTTACCGGAAGTATATATCCGTTTGAAATAACAGAGACCCGGAATAAAAAGTCAGGATTTAAGAGAGAACCGGGACTCAAGCATGACCTTATGGGGCATGAATGAGATAGGCAGGAAACAAGCTGGAGAATGTTGGGTCTGAACATTGAGAGTCCAGAATACAAGATATACAGAGTGTGAAAAAATGCCAGAATACTGGGATCCTGAGATCGAGACAATGCCTGTAGAGGATTTAAAAAAGCTGCAGGAAGAAAAGTTGAAACAACTTGTACATTATGTGTATGAGCGCTCCCCTTTCTATAGAAAAAGGTTTGACGAACACGGTGTTAAGCCGGAAGATATCCAGACTCTTGAAGACGTCAGGAAGTTACCTTTTACAGTTAAGCAGGATCTCAGAGATACCTATCCAACAGGTATGTTTTGCGTCCCTAACACAGAACTCGCCCGTTTCCATGCCTCATCGGGCACAACAGGCAAGCCGACAGTCGTAGGGTATACTCAGAATGACATAGATGAATGGGCTGAGTCCCTTGCAAGAGGATTTACTTCTGTCGGGATGGGGAAAGATGATATTCTTCAGGTAAGTTACGGGTACGGACTTTTTACAGGTGGGCTCGGTGCCCATTATGGAAGCGAAAAACTGGGTGCAACCGTACTCCCTACCAGCTCCGGAAATACCGAACGCCAGCTTGAACTGATGAAAGACCTTGACGTAACTGCTATAGCCTGCACACCTTCTTACTTCCTTTTCATGATCGAGACTGCAAGAAAAGTAGGCATCAGCATCAGGGACGAAACGAAATTAAAGAAAGGATTTTTCGGAGCCGAGCCCTGGTCCGAGGAACTCAAGAAACGTATAGAAGAAGAATCAGGAATTAAAGCGTATGATATTTACGGAACCTCGGAAATGAGCGGCCCTCTTTTTACCGAATGCTCGGCACAGTGCGGAATCCATGTATGGGCAGACAAATTCCTGGTCGAGATTCTTGACCCTGAGACAGGTGAACCTGTCCCTGACGGAGAGAGTGGAGAACTTGTAATTACGACCCTTACTAAAGAAGCTCTCCCTCTAATCCGTTATAAGGTAAAGGACCTTACAAGAAAACTTTCGGAGCCCTGCACGTGCGGAAGAACCCATCCCAGGATTACACGCATCAGTGGGCGCTCGGATGACATGATCATTGTGCGCGGCATTAATGTGTTCCCAGGACAGGTTGAATCAGTCCTTATGAAGATTCCTGAAGTTGGGAACCACTTTATGATTATTGTAGACAGAATTGGACCCCTTGACTCAATGAAAGTCCAGATAGAAATGCATGAATCTGCCTTCAGCGACAAGATGTCAGACATGATGGCACTCAAAAAGAAAGTCTCAGGTGCACTGAGAAGCGTACTGAACCTTGCAGTCGAGGTGGAGCTGGTGGAACACGGCTCTCTGCCCCGTTCGGAAGGAAAATCGAAGAAAGTTATCGACAAACGAAAGATTTGAAAATTTTAAAGCTAGAAAACAAACCCTGAATAATATCACTACCTTCCAGGGTTTTCTTTTTGGCTCTTGCCTCTCCGAATTTCTCTTATAATGCAGAACCGGATGTGGAATAGGCTCACCAGATATAAAGTAAAGTTACCGGATGTAAAAATGAATTGACTGGTTGTAAGCTTAAAATTACATGTAAGCTTAAAATATACATAGGAACTTGTATGATACTCCGGCAAAAAGATTAAAAAAGGAAGTAAGAGAAAATAAGAACAAGCAATCTAAGGACATGGGTGCTGGAATGGAAGAAAAAGTTATAAAGCAGATTTCCCTTTTTGCGGAAAATAAGCCTGGCAGACTTGCAAACGTTGCAAATAAACTGAAAAGCGCCGGCATAAACATCAGGGCGTTTACTATTGCCGAGTCAGGAGACTTCGGGATAATCCGCATGGTTGTTGACAGGTCAGACTATGCGCACAGCGTACTCCATGATGCAGGATTTACCGTTTCGGAAACCAGCGTGCTGGGGATCGAAATGGAGGATGTTCCCGGCAGCATGTCCCGTATTGCAGAAGTATTCGGAAAAGCGAAGATCAACATTGATTACGCGTACGCCTTTGTCACAAGGGATCAGAAAGCCCTTTTAATAGTCAGGGTCAACGACATTGAAAAGGCAATTAAAACGCTTGAAGAAGAAAATATCAAGCTCATAAGCATGAAGGAACTTGAAAAGATCTGATTTTACTGAGTAACCGGAGGATTTTCCGGAAAAAACAACTTTAGAGGAAAAATAACAGAACAATCCAGAGCCCGCCGATTTTTATTTTCGGGTCTCTGGATCGGCCTCTTTTTATAGCTTCTGGCTTCAGGCAAAACCTTCATAAGAGATTTTATGCCTGAAAGACTTTCTTGAGATTCTAACCGGATAAATAGATATACATAATAAATATAAAAAATGATGTATAAGAAAAAGTTGCCAGGAGAACAGGTTACCGGTTTGACTACAATGACGGAAAATAGAAGTAATTTACAGGAGAGTGCACAGAGCTCCTCAAAAAACAAGCTTGGTGGAGCCCATACAACAGTTATAGGGGGAAGGACTGGCAAAAAACTTATAAAACTGGTAAGCCAGCATCCTGAGGTGAAAAAGGTAATCCCGTCCGTAATTTCCGTAAAAGGCATTGCAGGAGGAAATCTTACCGGAAAAGTGCTGCGTGCGGATGCGAGAGGGAACTTGAGGCTATTGCTCTCTGAAGGCAGGAGTTTCCAGGAAATAAGGCTGGTGACAACAGTTGGGACCGCTGAAGAGGGAGACAGAATTATGAATGAACTGAATGAAATCTTAAAAGCTGCCCTCTGAGGCGTTAAAGGAGAGACAAGTAATTGGCGTTTATAGGGATTGATCATGGCACAACTGCAATGCGTTTTGCTCTGATAGAAGGAGAGAGGACCCTGAGTTTTGAGCTAGGAAGGGCTGAGGCAGCTGCCATGTCCGAAAATGAGATTCTGGCCTCATTGGAGGAAAATTTTGGAATCCAGCGTGAGACAATCGAGCTTATCGCGCTAACGTACTCAATGGGAGACGGTTTTTCCACAATTAAGGATGTAAGGAGCCTGGAAGGAAGAGGGCTCAAGAGCATTGAAGGAGCTGGAAAAAAGACAGGAGGAGGTACCAGGGTTTTTGATGCCGTCCGAAACTCGGGAATTCCGGCGATAGTAATCCCCGGCCTTCATATGGAGAGCAGGGTGGACCCCAGAATGAAGGTATTTTCCCATCTTACAAGTCCGGAAAAGTTAGGAATTGCTTACCATATCCTCTGCCTTGGCTACAGGGACTTCGTGGTTTCCGACATAAGCTCAAATACTGTCACTCTTGCCGTTGCCAGTGGGAAAGCCATTGGTGCGATCGACGCGTGCATATTTGCTCCGGGTGTTCATCACGGTCCTCTTGACCTGCAGGCTATCAGGGATGTGGACAACAGGCTCTGCACTGCTAACCAGGCTTTTATAGAGGCAGGGGCCCTGAAAATGACCCCATATAAAGACAGGGAAGAATTACTCAGTGCGGCCGGAAAAGGGGAAAATCCTGCCCTTCTTGCCCTAGATACCATTGCGCTGTTCGCAGCTATGGAAATTGCTTCAATGCAACTCCTTCTCAAGGATTATGGGACAGCAGGAGAGATTTTTCTTGCGGGCTCTGTAGGCGAATTTGAATATGTTCAGAAGAAAATCCGTGCGCACCTGGGACAGGAATGCCAGTGTCTCGGAAAATGGCATGCTGCAATAGGGTGTGCCGAGATAGCGAGGGATGTTTTTGCCGGAAAAAAAGATATTCTCGGAGTAGACGTCGATTGTCCTTAAAAATAAAGGAATATCATAAAAGGACAGGTGTGAATCAGGTTTTTTCTGCGGATTCTTCATACATACTGTCCCGATATTCCGATGCATCAATTTTTCCTTCACCTGGGCCCATTCCATCGGAGTCATCATAACTGCTCATCCGGTCTTTTTTCATAAGAATAACATAGTCCGCAGAATTCTTGAGCGCTGTGGAGAAACCGGGTTCGACCCCGAAAATAATAGTTTCTTTACCGTGCTCGTTAGCTTTGTTCAACAGTGGCTTGAAGTCCGCATCCCTTGTCACTATCGCAAGAGTGTCGATGTTGGGGTTGTATACCAGCTCCATGCCTTCTACTGCGAGGCGTACATCAACATCGCTGGAACAGATTATAGGCTCAAGTCCATGATTTTCTATAGCTTCCACAAGCTTGTCAGAGGCGTACTGGTTAAGGAAAACGCGCCCGATTTTGATATTTCCATAATCTTTCAGGACGTCCCTTATCTCCTCAAGATTTACATCAAATTCTTTTCTGAGGATATTCGGACCATCCACTAAAAGTCCTATTTTCCGCCTGCCAACTTCTTTTTTCGAGCGGAGGTATTTTGAGATGGAGTCAATTCCGCTTTTTACAGGTTTCATTATCAATGTCCTCTGTGATCTTGCAGTTCACGGAACCTGCACCTTATGTGTTAGCACCAGTGAGCATACAGCACCGACTCTGGGGTGGAAGCCACACTTCCAGCAGCCCTCCGATCTGCCGGTCCAGAGTTTATGCTTCAGCCATCAGCTTTTGAGGTTTAAAGTTCCGAATCTCTAAGATTTAAATCCTGATACCGCAATTTGCATACAATCCAATGATACCTAATATCTGCCTTTCTGTAGTAAAACATTTGCATATTAAGGCGATCAGAGTGTGTAACTTTGTCCTTATGCAGGACTGAACTGGAAAACGGAGATTTTTCCTCGAAAAGAATGAAAAAAACTCCGTCAGGACAAAAATCCTATCTATAAAACATAGTATATAATTTATACAATTATAATTTATCGGAGAAAGGCCCCTTTTTTACTTCCCGTATAACATACGGGGACTCCTTGAGTTCAAAGATATTTACTGTTTTCCGCCCTTTTTTAACCCTTATGTACTGAATTTCTCCAAGTTTTTCCAGAAAAGCCTCATAAATTTCTATGAATTGTTCAAACTCCGAACCAGTAAGTTCTATCAGTCCTTCCCTACCTGCAAACCAGTCATAGACCTGAAGCAGAATGATTTCCCTTATCCTTTTCAGGCTCTCATCTTCTGGCAACTTTTCAAAATAAAGAGTTTTTTTCAACTCAGGAGACCAAGCTGCAAATAACTTTCTGAAATTTAAAACCTGAACAGGGATTTTTTCTCCGGGCTCGGGTCTCAGATAATAATATGTACCC
>CAYSZA010000095.1:0-6200 GCA_964435275.1 uncultured Methanosarcinales archaeon
GGCTGATTTATGGACACTGAAATCGCTTCCTGACTCACTTATTTTGAGAATAGCAAAAATCAGTGCCAGTAATTGATTTTAAAACTCTCAAAATTAGATTTGCTTAAAATCAGATTCTTTAATTTTGGGTTTACTTAAAAGCAGAACATTTTCTAAAAAGGGACTGATAAAGCTCCACGGAAGATAGAGTTCCCGAAAATCTTTAAAAATGAGGTGGCGTTCTCATCCTAAAAAACCTGGGAGTTCCGAACGGTGTTTAAGAGACTCACTTTGTTTTAGTTGGGGAAGAGGTATTGAGGTACTTTGACTCATGGGTTGCGAGTTTCTCTTTCTTCTTTCTATCCCTTTACTGTGGAGTAATGTTCTGGAGTAGGTGTTGTTGCTAGTGGGGTGTTAAAGGGATGAGAACGCAATTTATACTATGCACTTATTGTATATATTATTTTTAACAGTTAATCTTATTTCATTTGCTTCTTTTTGTGTACCTTCTTAACTTCAGTCCATTGATCGAATGTTTATTTCTTTGGTTTAACGGTATACTATGGTTATAATATTACACTAATTAAACTCGGAACAGGATGAAGTTTTTTATGGGAAGGGGTGAAAATTGTTCAAGAACGAAGGAGTTCCGGGATAAAATAGCTCCAGAGTGGAATAATTGGAGTGATAAACGGAATAGTTTTAGAATAAGAAGGTTTCAGAACAAAGGAGTTTCGCGATAAATTAGTCACAAATAGCCACAGAACATGAATAATTGCAGATAATATAAGCCCGGCAATGCAGTTACTTCATTCGGGTGTTGTAAGTATGATATATGGTATATATCAGGTATATGAGGAAGGCAAACACAAGGATATACTTTGTATGCACTACTTTTGTCACGGCTTTCTTTTCGGTATGGGTTAAGGAGTCAGCTATTATCCGGGAATAAATATCGGCTGCAGTATAAACTTTTCCACCGTTTTCCAGCAGGGTGGTTCGAAACTGTCGGTTTTCACCAACGCGAGTGTATTCATCAGGGCAGTTTGCAGAGGCAGGCCTCCAGGATACATTTTCGACCCCGAATGCCTCAGGCATGAGTTCTTCAGCCTGGTTTACGCCGGCAGGCTTTTCTGAAATCTTATGGAGCCCGAAGGCTGCCGCGGTGACATACGATTCGTACATCCTGTTTCCTATAGGGGTTATTTCCATGGGCTTTTTGTCGAAATAGAGTTCAGGAGCTCCTTCTTCCCTGGTCGTGATAAGGACTCGGCCTGGCTGGTTTACTTTAAGGTCAGGAACTTTTAGCTGGAGACTCTCGTACATTTCAATATCGGCAACTGCCCAGTTCAGGGTTCTTGTAATTATCAGGCTGTCATTGCCTGTATACAGGGAGGGAGCCCACGGAACCCCGTGGCCGTATCCATTATCCGTTGTAATTGCTGCAACCCGGCCAAGGCCCAGCCTCCATACCGTAATTACGGGTTTGCCAAGTCTGGTGGTCACAAGGCGGTTTGCTTCCGGCCTCGGGCTTACCTCATTATAGCCAAGAAGGTCATGGGGGATTTCGGAAATCTCCCTGGTAATGAAGTGTCTGGGATCATAGACTATCAACGCGCCACTGGAATAATCCTCTTCTATATCTTCAGACTCTTCCGATCTCTCAGAAAAGCTGAGATTTACCCGATGCCCTGGCTCGATCTTATTATAATTTTTCGATAAACCGATTTTGTTCATAAAGAGGTCGGCATAATATTTGCCACCGGGAGTGACCTGTCGTTCTGTGCTTGGGGAATGGATATGAACAAAATGGATGCCTATCCCGTCTTCATGAAGCGAATCTGCACAGCTTACTGCCTGCTCGAACGTTTTTTCTCCCTCGTTTTTGTTACCTATCCCGCCGTCAGAAACGATTATAATTTCAGCATCCTCACTGCTGTTCTGTCCTTTAAGCAGGTTGCGCGCAGTCAGGATTCCCCGTTCAAGGGATGTCGAGTCTCCTGAAGGGGTAATTTTGCGAATTTCGCCTTCAAGCCACAGCCTGTTCGATTCTTTGGACATATCCACGAAGCCGTTTGTGATATCCTTTCCTTTGCTCCCGAATGTGATTACGTCCACTCTTGCGTCCTTCAGGTGGTCACTTTCAAGCAGGACAACAGCGTTCGAGAGTATGTCGTCTAAAACACGCCCTCCAATTTTGTTACTTTGCAGGGTGCTTGGCGAGACATCAAGCATCAGGACGATATTCCTGCCGCCTCTCCAGTTTGAAGGGCTGGATGTAACAGGCAGGAGGGTTTCAAATTGTGTGTTTTGATAGGTATGCTCGGCTGGACAATCGAAAGAAGCATCTCCCCCTATCACCACCATACCGCCTCCTTTAACAATATACTTCCTGAGAGCTTCGACCTCCGAACTTGAGATTGTCGACGCGGCCTGATTATCGATTATCACTGCATCCATGCCGTCAAGGGAGTTAAATGACCGTGAAAAATGAACTTCATAAACCTCTTTGAGGATGGTTGCCAGAGGCGAATCAGGTTCATCTGTCACAAAAAGCACTTTCGGTTTTGGCGTCACGTACACACTTTTCATGTACTGGTTATTATTCTCAAAGTAGTCCAGGCTTTTAACATTTATACCTGCGGGATGAAGGGTTGCCTTTATCGTATGCGGCCCCAGTGTATCGAACGTATGGTTGAAATCAAAGCTTTCTATCCTTCCGGTCTGGGCGACCTTCCTGCCCATAACCTGCTTGTGGTCAACCGTAACTCTCAGTTCGTATTTCTTTTCATTTTCAGTTGACTTCCGGACATGAAGCTTGAAAGGAGCTTCATTCCCGATTACAAGCTCATTTTCTCCTTCAATCTCGATACTAAGATCTTCTTTGAGCGTATTTGGGACGAGGGCAGCTACAGGGAAACCATTTTTGTAGCAATAGGAAAGTGCATCTTCAATTGAAGTACCTGAGTTGCTCTGTCCGTCTGAAACTATAAGCACATAATTTTCAGGTGAAGCTTGCTGCAGGACTGCATCTCCGAGCGAGGTATGCGATCCTGATATACTTGTAATCGTGACCGGAACCTTGCTGCTGAGTTTCTCGGAGATATTCTGCGGCACTCCTTTCTGAAGCAGTTCCATGCTTACGGTTTCGTCCGAGATTATGGTTATTCTGGATTGATTGGTCTTAGGGGAAGTTACCTCTGTGGAGTACGGAGCTGCAAGTGCCAGAACCAGGAGGAATGCAACAAGTACATGGAAAAACAGGTGTTTTTTACTGGCCTTTATTTTCAGTCCGAAAAGCAAGAATCCCACGAGAGGCAGCAGGAGAAGCAGTTCGGATTTATATGAAAAACCAAAACTCATATCATTTTCCTCCTGAACATGATCACGTTTTCAAGAATAAGAAGGAGCAGCAGCGTATAAATCATGAATTTCCGGAATTTGTCAGGCGATTTCGTATACAGGTCTTCTTTCTGGACGCCTTCGCTCTCACCTGTCAGGTTTAATCGTTTCTCAGTAAAGGTGTTTGATTCCGTGGAATCGTAAAGATTAGCTGCAACGGTTTTCTGGTTCAGGTTATAAAGCCCGCATTTATCGTAGTAAACGTACTTACTGCTTACTGTTTCCCTGGGGGTCTCTATTCTGACACTCCGGTCAAATGCCTGGTATCTCCCTGTGTTTACATTGATTTCACTGATATCCCCGACCCCCCATAAATATTTGAAGAGCTTTGCCCAGAACACCGGATATGTGGGAACCGTAGCAAAATTGTTCCATGCTTCATTTCCAGAAGCATCGCTGATTCCAACATAGGTGACTGTCCCGTTGTCAAGTTTCCAGGTACAGACTGCAGGTCCGGCGTCTTTGAGTTCGGCAAGCACAGAGGCATTTTTACACGGGGTCGCAGCCAGGTATTTTCGGATATACACTTCGCTAAACGCGATCTCATCAAAAATCTGCGTTCCACTCCCAGAGGTCTCAAGTGTATGACTGGAGTCTTCTTCAATAGAGTTTATCTTTACAGGAAGGATCGGATAAAACTCATGCATTTCCGAAGAGTTATACAGGCACCCGTTTCCGATAACTATCAGATCTTTCCCTTTTTGCACATAAGTGGCAATTTCCTTAATAGTTGAAGCTGGTAGGGGATTAAGCTCACAATTTACGACAATACCATCATATTTTGCAAAACCAGGCGGAAGCTCATGCTGAACATCAACCTTAAGGCCAGGCATAAGGGATAAAGCTGTAACCAGGGGAGATTTGCTTATCTCCGGGTCACGGTCTGTTAATATAAGCATTTGCCTGGGCTTGATTTCAGGAATAGAAATCCAGGCTTTGTTGTCACAGGGCATAGAGTCATTATTGAGGATCTCAACGGTCGATATGCCCTGAGGGATACTCGAAAATTTTATCTGCTGGGTTCCGAATTCCCCAAGTGACACCGGCTTGCTGATCTTTTGCCCGGAAACCCAACCTGATTTGCTTTCCAGCAGAACATCGAGCTTAACGGTTTTATTATTGAAATTCTTGACAGTACATGTATATTCATAGGTTCCGTCATTCCTGTCTTTCAGGTACCCGCCTATGATTGCGTAATTTGAAGTTGCCTTGCCCACCTGCCTGAAATCAAGCTCCAGATTTTTCGCTCTGGCGATTCTGATATAGGTCTCAGGAGCTCTTCCTTTCCAATTTTCAAAATCAGATATAACCAGAACTTTTGCCTTCCGATTTCCTTCGTCGTTCACAACCGTCAGAATAGCTTCGGGAACATCGCCAGGGGTATCCCCGGCTTCCAGGTCGTTGATCACTTCTTCGGCATCAGCTGCTTCTATAGACTTTGCAAGTACCACAGGAATGCTTTCGGCAGCAATGACAGTATTTTCCTCTCCCAGACTTTCTATTGCTATGGATTTTGCACCGTTTATCCTGTCAGGTATTGCCATGCTGGCAGATGAATCTATGATGACCACGACTTTTTCCGAGTTTTCATTAATATTTTCAAGCAGAGGGCCTGCAATAGCAATAGCCATAAAGATCAGGGAAAGCAGCTGTAAAAAGAAGAGAGGGTCTGTTATTTTCTTACTGATTTTTCGCCTGGAGTCGATCACGTCCCTGCCTATTTTCCGGACAAAGATTAGCGAAGGCAGGATTATCTGTTTTGGGCGGGGTTTAAGTAAGTATACTATAACCAGGGGAATTATACCTGCAAGCGCAGCCAGACCCCGGGGAAATTCGTAATCCATAGCCAGGGTCACCTTTTACCTATGATTGTAAGAACAGCATCAATCGGTCGATTGTCAGTACGGATTTTGAAATAGGGAATTTTAAAGTCGTGTGCTATTTTCTCCAGCTCAGCCATATGTTTCCCGTACTCATCTGCATATTCCTTCCTGAACTGCGGGCCCACTGAGAGGCTGAACTCCTCGTTCGTCTCGCTGTCAATAAATTTGACTGTGCCGTCTATGGTCTCAGGAAGATTGATTTCGGTTTCGTCATAAAGATGTATGAGCACGAGTTCGTGCCTGCACAGCCTGTGGACAGCGTACCGGATAGAGTCTGGATTGTCCAGAAAGTCTGAGATTATTAAGACCATCGATTTTGACTTTATTCTGGGGTATATGGAGTCTGCGCAGTCTGCAAGCTTCGTTTTTCCATTGACTGAAATTTGGGATAGGTTATCAATGGTCCTGAGGAATTCTTCCCTGCCTTTGAGGGCCTTAGTATAGTCTACCTCATCCGCAAACTTTGCAATCATATACTGGTCGTTGTACCGCATAACAATGTAAGAGATTCCTATGGCTATGGTTGATGCAAATTCAAATTTGTTAGGGTCGTTTTCAGGAAGTAGCATACTGCTGCTGGCATCAAGCAGTATTATCATGTTCAGGTTTTTGTCTTCTTCGAACCTGCGTATATAGAGCTTTTCGGTACGGGCATAGAGGTTCCAGTCGATTTTTTTTAGCGAATCCCCTGGGTTGTATTTTCTGTGGTCCACAAGGTCAAGGCCTGCCCCCTTCCTTGTTGAGAGATGGCTGCCTGAGTGGACGGCTGTTACCCTGTTCCTTATAGGGAGAGCATACCTGTCGAGCTGGGTCAGGAATGAAGTGTCGATCTTATGTTTTACACCGGCCATATCCTATCACTGCCTCCAGCAATATTCTGTCCCGAGTCCATCCATACTCTATTCCTGCTCCAGCCATACCCTATTCCTGCTCCAG
>CAYSZA010000095.1:6300-9847 GCA_964435275.1 uncultured Methanosarcinales archaeon
CTATTCCTGCTCCAGCCATACCCTATTCCTGCTCCAGTTATGTTCTATTCCTGCCTCCGGCCATACTTCGCCATCTCTAACCGCATTTTTATTCGCTGTGCAGTTGTTTTTTCTCCTCCAGGATTTTTTGTATAATTTTATCGCTGGTAGTGTTATTCCGTGCAGCCTCAAACGAGAGAATAATCCTGTGGCGAAGGACAGGAAGCACCATAGTATCAATGTCCTCCCTTTCAACATATCCCCTGTTGTCAAGAAACGCGTTTGCTTTCGCGCAGAGGATCAGGGCTATTGAGGCACGCGGGGATGCACCTGCCTCTATCATTTCAGGCAGGTTCCTGGTCTGGTTCACGATCTCGATTGCATACTTTTTGAGTTTGTTGGAGATTGGAATTCTCCGTGTGATCTGCTGGAGTTCAAGAAAAGTCTGTTTGTCTATGCACCTCTGGACAGTCGGCCTGAATGCCTCAGCATACCGGTTTACAATTTCGAACTCTTCTTCTTTGTCCGGATATTGCAGCTGGATTTTCAATAAAAACCTGTCAAGCTGGGCTTCGGGCAAAGCGTAAGTTCCTTCCATCTCAATCGGGTTCTGGGTAGCGAGTATAAAAAAAGGCTTATCAAGCAGGTATGTCGTGTTTGCTACAGTTACCTGCTTTTCCTGCATGGCTTCAAGCAGTGCAGACTGGGTTTTCGGGGAGGCGCGGTTAATTTCATCGGCCAGGACTATATTTGCAAAAACCGGGCCCTGCTTGAACTTGAAGTGTTTGGAGCCTCTCTCGTCATCTTCGATTATGTCGGTACCTGTGATATCTGCAGGCATGAGGTCAGGCGTGCACTGTATTCTGCTAAACTTCATGTTCATAATCTGAGATATCGTGGATATGGTCAGGGTTTTTCCGAGGCCAGGGTTGCTTTCGACCAGCACATGCCCTTCGCACAGCATGGCTACAAGGATCTGCCTTATCATTTCTTTCTGGCCGACTATGGCATTGCCTATTTCTTTAAAAATAGCCTCGAAAATCGCAGGAGCCCTTTCATAGGTGGGCTTTAAGTTAAGTTCCGAGTCTTCAAGCTGGATCTCCTTTGTTTCTCCCATTGGAACACCTCTTTTTAAGACGAGAGCTTTTCAAAATATTGCTTTATCAGTGGCTCATATTCTTCTGGCAGGTCTTCGGTATACGTCTGACTATACCTGAACCCTTTCTCAGAGCGGTTTGAGCTTTTGTTGAACTTACCGGCTGTCTCTAAATCTACCCGGTTTGTAAATCCAAGTCCCAGGCTCGGGTTGATCTCCATTTCAATCTGTTCTCCGTTTTTTATTATGACAGCCTCTACACCATACTCGGTCTCATCAACAGTTTCATTTTCCATTTCGCCTGATGCTTTTCCGTCCGTTAAACCCGGAATTTTCTCTGTCAACCGGCTGGGATAAATGTCAAAGCTAAAACCTTCAGCTATGCAGAAAACGACCGATCCGGTAAACAGTAGAAATACTAAAAATGTGCTGAGGATCAGCCTCCGGGGGATAAGTTTCTTTATATCTGTATTGTTTAATTGCCTGTGTACATCTCGAAAAAGTTCATCCGTAACTACGTTAAGATTTTGCTTATTGTCGCATGCCGTGCTCAGCTTTGTCCTGAGTCCTGGAAAACTTCCCTCAAGCATACTTATAAGGTTAAATTCTCTTTTTTTCCTGAGCAATTTACCGCAGTTAATTGCGAAAAAAGTGAGTAAAATCGTGCCCGCAGCCATTATGTAAATATTTAACCAGTAGGTATCGATGTACTTCTGGGTCTTAATAAATATCTCCATTCCGGGAAAAAAGTACGAAAATTCATAGGCATTAAATAAAATCATCAGCAGGAAAAGAAAGGCAAACTTCTCAGCTATTTGCAGAAACCTGAGAAGGCTGTAATATCGCTTCAAATAAGCTTTATACTTAACCAGCAGCGGCTCAAAAAGCATGTAAATCTTCCCACAACTGTAATTTTACGCTAAATATATTGCAAATGTTATTGAAAAACTTTTCTAATAATTTGATTAACTCATGTGGTTAATAACAAATGTAACTCTAGATATTAAGTAAAATGAAAAAGTAAAGACAAATAAAATGAGGTGAAAAAAATGCTTGAAGATAGATATAAATTAATTTTGGTTATTTTGCTGGCAACAGGCATAGTACTAATGTTAACCAATACAGCAACAGCCATAATAGGTGGCGACCCAATTGAAGGAGCTAACATTTCTTTGGCTACTACACCTATTCTAGCTTCTTTTAATCCATGAAGGCAAGTATAAAAAAATGTTTGTTATTTTTTAAAGATGTTCTTGTCATTTCCAAGTTCTAAATGGTCTGTAAAAAATGAAAGTTTGAGAGTAATTAATACTGTAGGGCTTAATCCGTGTATCGGTTTTTTGCATGAAATGTGAAACGAAAATCGAAGCCTGGCATATGACCTACAGGAATCTTTCAGAGGGGAAATAGACATAATAGTCCATAGATTTTGCTTTCAAAGGGTTATAGAGTCCCTAAAAAAGACTTCTTGAGGATGAATAATTATTCTTTCAGATTAAAAGAGGGAGGGACAGATAAGCTAAGTAAGGCTTATGAGACCCGAATGGGAGAGAGAATAAAATATGAAGGGAAACTTATTCCGAGAAGAAATGTAATAGAAAGGAAAGGGTTTGAATTAGTGGAATATGTAGAGGGAGAAGAGAGGAAATTAATTCTTGTACTAATGACTCTGTAGAGAAAACCTATCTAAATCAGTTGCAATAGGCTTAAAATGAATAAGAAAAATATTTCAGGTCATTATGTTCTAATTAATGGAGATATTTTGCTTCAGATGACTTCTACAAAATCCTACAAAGCCTTTTTCTCTACGTTTTTTACATCTCTTTAAACATATTGTAGCATATTGTATATTGTCCGTGATTATTGATCTTGACTTGTGACAGAAGTTTATATCCTAACCTTTCATAAAATTCTTTGGATACAGGTGAAGAATTTAGTTCTATTTTCTCTATTTCATTTTCTTTAGCCTTTCTCTCTAGCTCAGTAATAATTTTCCTTCCACACCCATTTTTCTGGTATTCCGGCTTTACATACATTCCTTTAATAATTGATCCGAAAAGGGTGCCTGTTCCTATAAACTTCCGGTCCTGGGCAAGAATAGCGCAATAGCAATATCCGTCCTGTATATTTTTAATTATTCTATCCGTGCTATTATACTTCTTAAAATAGTCGATTCCCGCCTGAGTATAGCAAGAGGGAAAGATAGCGTCAATTGTCTCATATATAAGTTCTCTCACATGAATAGCATATTCAGTTTCAGCCTTTCTATAAATTAGTTCTTCGGACACTTTTTCCCACCTGCCGCTCATATATGGGAAATATCTTTTGATTAATTCTTATAGATTAAATATGTTTCATTTAATGAGCCTATCCCAAAAGCAACTTTATTCTTAAATCCGCAATATTTTAAACAGTTTTCCATTATCAGAAACTCGACCTATTGTCAAAGATACGAGATTCAGAGAACTAGTG
>CAYSZA010000096.1:0-3822 GCA_964435275.1 uncultured Methanosarcinales archaeon
AGGTCAAGAAAAAAGAATGCTGGAAACGGTAGGTTCAGGAGGTGCTTTCAGGTGAAAGTAGTTTTCATAAACAATAAGGATTCCTTTGTCTGGAATCTGGTAGACTACATCTCTTATTTCGAGAAAGATACACTGGTGCTCCCCAATACGGTTTCCTTGGAAGAACTCAGGGAGATAAAGCCTGATGCCCTTATCATTTCTCCGGGTCCGGGAAGTCCTTCTGATCCCAGGGACATAGGAAACTGCCTGGAAATAATCAGGGAGCTTGGCAGGGAAATTCCCCTTCTTGGAGTCTGCCTCGGACACCAGGCAATCAATGTTGCTTTTGGCGGATTGGTCCGAAGAAGCAAGGTCGGGCCAGTGCATGGAAAAAGCTCGAAGATACTGCATGAAGAATCTGCACTTTTTTCAGCTTTTGAAGGTCCGTTCGAAGCAGGCCGCTATCATTCCCTTGAAATTGGTGAGCCTGCGCCCGGGATAAGAGTTACTGCCAGGGCTGAGGACGGGAGCATCATGGCTGTAGAACACATGCAGTACCCGATCTATGGCCTGCAGTTCCATCCTGAGTCCGTGCTCACTCCCAATGGGCTGAAAATAATAGAAAGTTTTCTGGAAATTTCCAAAAATTATAAAAGAAGGCAGACGGCTGTGTAAACAGCCAGAAATCTTCCCTGAGAATAGGGCTCATTTTTCCTTTTTGGCAGTCTTAGCTTCAGGCTCCTGCTCTCCAGTATCTCCTTCTTTCTCGAAGAACTCCTCTTCCGTAAATTCCTCGTTGGGCCTGGCTTGATAGCCTGTAGGCTGAAGATTCTGAAGCTCTGAAAATTGACTTACAGTCTGAGCAATAAGCTGGGGGTATTTTTCTATTTCTTCCCGTGTTTTGAAGTCTGCTAATTCTGAGGATTCTATAATCGCTTCTCTAGCCTCTTTTATTTCCTTGCTGAGATCTTCGAGCTGCTGCCGGTTTGCAATATAGGCCATTTCCTCAAGTGCCAGAGTTGTCCATAAGGTTACAACTTCCATTCTCTTTTCAACAGCACCCAGCCCTATCATCTTAAGGCTATCGAGTGCAATTTTTGCAGGTTCAAGCATCTGGAACTGTATCGCTCCTTTCCCGATCTCCTGTGCAGCTTTTGAGAAAGACCACATTGCATTTGAGAGGTTCTTATCAAGTGCAGTTTCAGAAAGAGATTCAAGATAATTAAGAACCGTGGACGCAACGTTTTCAATCTTTTTCTGGATGGCTTTGTTGCCAATATTCCGGAGTGAGATTATAACTCTCTTTAAATCAGTCTCTAAATTTGCCTCGAGCAGCTCTTCCCCGAATTCCCGGAGGTACTCAGCATATTGGAGCGCATCATATTCATTCTGCTCTCTTATTGCTTTTTCTCCAGCTTCTCCAAGTTCGATAGCTTTTTGTTCGTTCAGTGAGAACATATTAAAACCCCTTTCCAGTTAATCCGTCTGAAAAATAATTAGATCTTGAGAATTCAATTATTTATATAGGTTTACTCGGATATTAGTCTTCCTATAATTTCAAAAGTATATTGGGAACTTCAAGGCTATTCTTCCAAAAAAAGCCTTTTAAAGCCCTGAACATAAATGAGAAATTCCCAGGAATTAAGTTAGGCTAAGGAATCAATTGCAAAAATAAATTAACAAGCTGGGAAAGATACTGAGTTGTAAAAACTGAATTAAATAAAAAAGTTCAAATGAAAATACAGTTCAAATAAAAAATAGTTCAAACAAAAGATAGTACAAGCAAAAAATAAATTTAAATAAAAATTTTAAGATGGAAGGATTGTGAAAATAGAAAGTAATCCGGTTTTGATAATATACTCTAGTGTCGCGTCAATAGTAAAATATCGTATAAAATCGGTTACAAATATTCAAAATCATTCAATCCTTGAAGATTGACGCAACATTAGGTTGTGTTTCCATTTAAGACTAAAAAAGCTGACCCGAATACCTAACATATATACAAAATAGAAAGAGTTAAATACATTTCATACATAATATATATCATATGAGTAAAAAAACTCATGCAGGGTTTCTGGCATATTCTCCTGCATGAGTAAAGTCAACCTCCGAGGTAGGGGGAAGGGTTCTACTCCTTACCTTCCTCCTACCTGAATAACTGTGTTGAATACTAAATACACAGTAAAATATAAATGGTAGGTAAAATTACTTCACTTCGAAACCTCAATAATTTTATTAGTGAGACGATGATTTGCTTTAGAGAAATACTTCAATAATTTATTTAAAACTTATGGTTTCAAAGAAATTTAAAAGTCTCACAGAGTACACGGGAATTCATATAGCTTTCTCAAGCCCTGCCTCTTTAGAGAATTTTCCAATACTTCTAACGGAAAAAGAAAACTCCTGATTGAAAGCTTCGAAGTTATCTTTTGAGTCTCCAGAAGAATATGTATTTTCCTTCAAGAAAACGTGACTTAAAATCACTTTTTTTCCATTCCGTTCCTTGCAGCTTCTTTCCCAGCTTCCTTCAGAGAAATAGCTACAGGGAAGGGAAATTCACACATCCTAACTGGCCAGTTTTGTCCCAAGCTCCTTGAGGGCAAGAGCAGTCTTAAGCACTAAGGAGTGAAGAAAATTTAATTTCAAATCTTTATATGCTGATTTGTCTGTGATTGAACTTGAAAATTGGGATTATAAAGCTATTTCCAAAGTGGAAATTTGAAGTTATTTTTCTACCATTCCTTAAAATAAAGTAATCTCTTTCCTCTATCATGATTTTAAACCTACCGTTCCTAAAGATTGGAACGTTTGGAACGATTACATAAAAAATTATCCCTTTTGTATAGTGTTTACTGATAATAAAAAAGGTTCTTTTCGTACTGGCTGCTCTCCTGGATCTAGCTGAGGCCTGATCTGTAGTGTGTCATAAAAAGGATAAGTGGAAAATCAGTTAATGGAGTTTATAAAGCTTGAAAAAAGTCTTTATCCTTGATGGATCACTAAAAAAATATTTTACTTTTTCAGTGCAACATAAAAATGTATACCACGTACTATCATTTCCACTATACGCACTTTTTTTATCTTCACAGTGTTTTATATCCCCAATATCGTAAATCTGAACTTTTCCCATACGGTCTATTCCCACTTGAAGCCACCCTGCAACCTCATAGCCCGCTTCGCTAAGCTCGACCAAATTTTCTCGAAACTCGAAAAGTTGTTCCTCCGATAGCTTTATTAAATCTGATAAAGAAGTTTTTAATTTGGGTCGAACTAATCCTAAATAGTCCTCTCCGCTTGCTGTTTTTATTCCAAGCTTTACAACTCGAGTAGGGATAATAATTTTTAGTTTTTTAACCTTGTTGTATATTTCAATTTCTTTAAGAAGCAACACTCTAAATAAGTTAGTTCTTGTATCAATATCTTGCATTTTTTCAGTATCAGTATACGGTATGAACCGTTTTGGTACTTTGATTACAAGATTAGGATTATTATCAAGTTCATAGACTATACTAACACCACCAAAGCCCAACTCTTTAGAGCCGAATTTAATGTCAGGATTACTGTCAAGCCACGCCCTGTCCTCGGGTGAAAAGTCCATTTCTGATCCTTCCATATTAGCTTCTAACATTGGGGGATGTGTCGGCCTCGGGAGCTTTTCTAGAATCCTTTGTCTTATCTTCTCGTTTTCATCATGCCTAAGGAATGAAGAAAATATAATTTCAAATCTTTATATGCTGATTTGTCTGTGATAGAACTTGAAAATTGGGATTATAAAGCTATTTCCAAAGTAGAAATTTGAGGTTATTTTTCTACCACCCCTAAGTTTCTACCTCTATTTCTGGC
>CAYSZA010000096.1:3922-7304 GCA_964435275.1 uncultured Methanosarcinales archaeon
TACCTCTATTTCTGGCCTTTTTCTGTCCGATGAGCCCAGCGATACAGCCACATCAAGAATCTTCTGTCGTATCTTTATCATTTGCTTGCATAGTCAGAGATTTTATTCATGAATTGCATTTGTGGCTTTTTATCCGAAATCCTGCTGGCAAGCCTGATACCCAGCTCGCCTAACCCGTCTATTATCCTGAGGAGAATTATCCCCACACCTGAGGTACCTCAAATCCTAGATCAAGAAAAAAGGGCTTTTCAGTTAAAAGCAAGACTTACCTCCATTTACCAGTTGTTGGTAGAGGTTGGGACCTGCAGCACAACATCTTTCCCATATTATGCTACTGGTTCAAAAACCGAAAGAAAAATCAAAACAAGTAAGTATGTTAAAATAGAAAACTTTATGCCCCAAAATTTAATGGAAGGATGCAAAATCAGGGTAAAATCAAAGTGAAACCAGGCTGCCAAAGAAACGCAGAGTCTGGTTATATAAAGATTTTGGTTTAATAAAAGTCGAACTATATAAGGATTTTGGGCTTATAAAGCATTCGACCATACAAGAATCTTAGGATATTACTTTTTCTTTCCGGATTTACAGGGTAGATTGAATTTTTTTCTGAAGGGCTTTTATTTCCTGGAATTTCTCCAGTCTTTCCTCGGAATCCGTATACCCTGCGTTTGTAAAATTATCAAGGGCCAGTTCCGCCACAACTGAAGAGTTATTTAGAAGCCTTTCCTCAGCCTGAACGCGCAGGGTCTCAAGTGCCCACTGGCACTGCAAAACTGCGCCATTAAGCCCTTTCTTTACAGATAGCTTTCCGATCTCTTCTATGGAAAGGGCTGTTGAACTCAGGGCTTCGTCGAAGTAACTGTCAGCAGCAAACTTACCTATTTCCTCAAGCAAGAGCAGACTGCTGACAGTCTCAAACTCAAGGCTCTTTGCTGCAACTTTTTTCCCTATTTCTCCAAGGCCAGTTACGGCACTGAGCACAACTTCCTCCATATCACGTCTGGCAGCAGATGCCCCAATTTCTTTAAAGAGTAAAGAAAAGGCAATTGTCTTTTCCTGCCCCCACTTTTCTGAGGAGAAATTCCAGATCTCCATAAGGGTTGTGGCAGCGATTTTTGAGCCAGCTTCAAGTGAATGTGCAGCCGCAGCCTCTCCCAGTCTTCCTATTGCTTTAAAGGTCTTTTCAAGGGCAGATTCAAAGCCCCTATCTGCTGCTGTCCTCGCCAGTTTCCCGAGGGACAGGATAGAGTTAATGGTAATAAGCTCCATTTCTCTTTCTGCAGCTGCCTGTGCAGCATTCTCAATTGATAGAATAACTCTCTCGGCATCTGCCTCTTCGTTCTCAGAAAGGAAATCTGCCGCAATTCCTGTAAGGGAATCCAGGGCCTGAAAAGCTCTGCTTTCATCTCCTTCATCAATTGCGGATAAACTTACTTCAACTGCTTCGGCCTCGTTCAATGTAATCATTCATTTTGCCCTTCTTTCTTGGTAATATATAAACTTCAAGTTTTTCCCTGCAGATCTTATAACTGCTGCCTGTACTTTTCATTTGAACGCTGTCAACCTCAGACTATTACGCAGGATGCACAGCCTGCACAGGAAATAGAGTCTAACTGACTCTATGAAGTTACGAGATTATTAGTGTTACTATTTTGTAACCGGGGTATATATTCAAAAAGAATATTGCCGTTTTTTGAAAAATAGGTTTGAAGCTGGTCAAAATCAAGTCTACCCGCTAGAAGCTTCTCTTATCCGAAATTACCTTTCTCTTAGTAGGCAATGGCACGTTCCAGAAGTTTTTCATACATCTCTTTATCCTGCAGTCCGACAATTCTTGCTCTGACCTTATCTATGGTAACGTTTCCATCCTCCTGCATGTAAACATATTTTCCATTTTCAATGCTCACAATTACTGAAGAGTCAGGGATGCGGCCTACACCAAAATAGGTTGCAAGCTGGGGGTTTTTGTTCAGGTTTATGGACACAATAGTTGCTTTTCCTCTGTACTTGGATGCCAGCTCATCAAGCATGGGTTTCATGGACTGGCAGGTTCCGCACCATTCAGCTCCGAGTCTCAAAAATACCGGGCCTTCCTCAAGGGATATGTTTACCTGCTCAAGTTCGGTAGCCTCGACAACAATGCCTTTTTCCAGATTTCTCCCGACATTCACAGGATGCTTTTCATCAAAAAGGAAAGGTAAAACATTACCGTTGGCTTTCAAAGTCTCGGAAATATTGCCCGAGAAAATCCTGTTTGCCAGAGACAAATGATCTATGGCTTCGGCCGTCCGGTTGATAACATACGGAGTGTCAATTATGCCGTTTCCATCAGCATCTGCTCCTGTATTGGTGCCCCAGAAATTACCTGCCGAACTGCTGTTCCAGACATTATTTCCTTCATCTGCAGCGTTGACGATATTGATGAATTCATTCTTATAAAGTAAGTTGTTTGATGAGCCGCTAAGATACACTCCAATGCCGTTAAGGTACAGGCTGTTATTGGTTAAAATATTGGACCCTGCCGCCTGGACTTGAATTCCATACTCGTTTTTCATGATGAGATTATAAGCAAGCTTATTTCCCTGAGATCTCCGCAGGGAAACACCTATTGTGTTTGAACCTGCGGTATTGTTAACAAGGGTATTATTAACGGAATTAGTGAGCATAATTCCCTTGTTATTTTTTACCACCAGGTTATTTGAGAGTATATTTTCCTCAGCGTTGTCAAGTGTAATTCCCTCATTCCCAAGGCTTACAAGGTTTCTGTTAAGATAGTTGCCCTGAGAATTATTGAGGACAATACCCAGATAATTCAGTATCAGCGTATTGTTGCTTAATGAGCAATTTTGTACGTTTTCAAGGTAAAATCCGACTTCTGTATGCGCATTCGTTCCTGAAGGGCTTCCTGCAATATGAAAACCGTTTATTGTCACATTGCTTGAGCTGATATTGAAAACAGCATTTTCAGGTACCGCGCCTATCACATAGGTACGGTTAATCTGGATGCCTGAGAGAACGGAATTTGAGAGAACTGTGAGTTCCCTGTTTATTTTTATGTTTTCCCTGTATACTCCAGGGCTTACAAGAATTGTATCCCCGTTCCGTGCATTATTGACAGCTTCCTGGATCGAAGTATAGTTTCCTCCCCCACTACTATTTACCGTAATAACCGCGGCACCGGCCTGAGTTACTGCTGTCCCAAGCATAAAAAGAAAAATTACGAGAATAAGCTGAACTGACTTCCCTTTCATGAACCAACAACCCCTAACGAATAAATTCTCCTAGCAAAAAACAAATCCTGATTTATAATGACCCGTAAGGATAATAATTTGGAATAATAAAATCATTTTGAAATATATATTCTGAAAAATGAACCTGTACA
>CAYSZA010000096.1:7404-9772 GCA_964435275.1 uncultured Methanosarcinales archaeon
TCCCCGGAGAAGATAATAGCCTCTTTTCCATAAGGTTGAGATAAGATGATACAGGATTTTGGAGGGAGAAATCCTCCATTCTCCGGAACCCGGATACTCTGCTGCCCGAAAGTTTCCTTTCCTATGGACCCTATAGCCAGTGCCGCAGCAAGAGCTTCTCTCTCCGTCTTTTGAAGAGAGGCGGAATTTGCAATTTCCCCAAGGTATGCGACCGCGATCCTGACCGCAGACTCCATATTTTGCCAGACCGCTGCTTTCCCGATTGCACAGAGAGAGTAGAGAATACTTAAACCTGTATCAGTCATCTTCTGCTCTCTTGCGATTTCAGCCATCTTTCCCAGCGAAAAGAGTGACAAAAACACCCCCATTTCCATTTTTTGAAAGACAGCAGCACTGCCTATATCCCTTATGCTAATAATGGCTTTTTTAGCATCGGGCTCGAGTCTCTTATTTATATATTCGGTTCCCCTTTCCGTAAGGAAATCTATGGACCGTAATACTCCAAGTTCATCATTATCCTTAACTGAAGTTAACCCGAGGTCTGTTGCCCCTGCTTCGTTTAAAATAGACGTTCAGAACACCCCACTAAAAGTTCTTATGTCGGGAAAAGGCGCTTTAAGCCAGACAATCCTGCCTCACTCCTTTCCCTGTGAAGAAGGCAATATATTGATTCGGTACTGAGCTGATTACTCAGTAAGAATACTCCTTAAGCTGAGAGAAAATTTATAAACCCGTTCCTGGAAATCTTTTCTTCCCCCTGGAAGTTCTGTTCAGCTTGTCTTCCAGTCTCTCAATCTCTATTCTTTCAAAATGCAGTAGAGCTACTTCGGCAATGATTGATGCACTCATCAGGTAACGGTCCTCGGCATCAAATTTAATCGCTTCAAGCGAATAAACGGCCTGAAGCAAAGCCTTATCAAGCCCCTGCCTGTCTGCAGTTTTTCCTATATCCTGAATAGAGCGGACGCTTATATCCGCAGTTTCCATCAGATCCTTTTCAATAGCCCCGGTTCCAATCTCCTGAAGCAATAATTCGGCGTTTAATGCGGCGGCCTCAAATTTCTGGCTTGCCGCAACTTTCCCGGTTTTACCTAGAAGGGCTACTGTACTGTTTGCGACATCACCCAATTTCTGCCATGTAACGCTTTTTCCAATTTCTCCAAGAGCAAAAATAATTGCAATTGTTTCCTTTTTGGCTCTTCTGGAAGCCGCTGTATTGCCCATCTCACCAAGGCAGGAGGCTGCAACCTTTGCAGGAGTCTCCATTTTTTTTCCTGCTGCGGTCTTTCCAATTTCCCCAAATGCAAGTGCTATGCTTACAAGAGCGTTTTCCATATGTTGCTTACATGCCTCTCTGGCAATCGGAGAAAAACGTAGAAGCGTATTGACAACGGTAAGTTCAAGGCCGGCAACAGCCGCCGCTTTTCCTATTTTTTTAATATATTCAATTAATCTTTTTGTGTCACTTTCCTGACCTTCTTCTGCATATTTCACTGCAAGCTCGGATAAGTAGTTAAGGACTTCTTTGATTTCGACTTCATTCTTTTCATCAACCAGAGTAAGTCCCAGTTCCAGAGCCTCGTTTTCATCGAGCGGTAGAATCCTTTATGCCCCCAGGTTCTCTCTCAAGTAAGTATGGATACGTGAGGATATGAGCTTTATCATGGAAAAAAATCACTAATAAGGAGTTTTTCTATTCTAAGGGATAAGGAAAACTTTGAAAGTGTTAGACTTAAAACACTCGATTATGGGAAAATTATACACTTTATAGGTAATGAGAATCCGGTTGCTTGCGAGTAGAATATCAAAGCCTCATCTCACATGCCAGAACTAGACCGATTATTCTGAAAGGATAAATCTCATCCCTTCTTCCCGTCCTTACCTAACCGTTCTCTTGTGAGCAACTATCCTTTCCTTTTTCTTTCGCAAAATCCGAAGGTCGGATGCAGAACCGATCGCAAGAAATGTATCTGTAGTACTGCCGGTGTTCTTTTTGTCAACGGTAAATTCGAAAGGATATAAGTTAGCGACGGTAAAATAAATTTATTCAGAAAACTGGAGATATCATGCAGAGAAATTATGAGAATTGTGCAGGAAAGCTGTTAAATATCTCCAGAAATAAGTAAAAAGTTGTCCAGATAACTCTAAAAAATCCTAATTCTTTAATTTTATTCCCGGCCATTCCAGACTTAAGCTTAAAAATTAGCGAAAAACAGATTATAAGGAAAATAACCGGGCCGAGCCCGGAAATCCGGACTCAGTAGGGTTATTAAGCGATTTCTTAACTGGTTATTAAATGGTTACTATTTTATTTTAGAATACAAGTCCGAGTTCTTCGAGCTTCTTTCTTGCTCCGTCGTAGACCTGC
>CAYSZA010000097.1:0-9757 GCA_964435275.1 uncultured Methanosarcinales archaeon
CTTCCTTTTGACAACAGAGAACGTTGTTTCTCTGCTATATTCCGTTTATTTTTCTGGCTCTTCGCTGTTTCGAGTGGGTAACATATATTCATTTCCTAAATATTGAAGTAACATACTCAAAATTTAGAAACATGTATTGTTGAAAATCAAATTCAAGCTCAATGTTTTTCATTTTAATCGGATAACTGTATAACTAATGAATTATTTTCAACCCATACAAAACAGCGAAGAGCCATTTTTCTAATATATATCTCTAAGATGTATCTTTATTGGGGAAACTTTAGAGATATACCTATAACTTAAAATAAACATTTTAAACCCTCAGTTTAACACTGATTTAGGAGAGCCTTATTTAGGAATAGAGTTTAGAGTGGCTCTAAAAGCCACTTTTGTAATCAATCATTAGTAACTGTGAAATTACTAATTATAAGTTCAATATTCAACACTGATTTAGGAGAGCCTTATTTAGGAATAGAGTTTAGAGTGGCTCTAAAAGCCACTTTTGTAATCAATCATTAGTAACTGTGAAATTACTAATTATAAGTTCAATATTCTTTCCATTGGATGGAGGAGCCATTAACCATAAATTCATTACGACGCTTTCGGGCTCTTGCGGAATTGCAGAAACATTTGTATTATTATAGTCAGTTATAACTGTTCCGTCTGCCTGCATGGATGTGAACCTTACATGGTCGGGTTTCCATTCAATTCTATGAATTGTGTTTGTGCCATTAATGCACGATGGAATTTGATACCCTCTGCTATTTCCTTCAATTTTAGAAGGTTGTACAGAATACCAAATTTGATCTCCACTAGTTTCACCCCATCTTGAAGTTATAATATCTAATTCATGAAAATCGTCTAGATAAGTGCAAAATCCGACCACGCAATTTTTGTCAAAATTGAAAATAGGTGAAGTTACAGTCCATGTGAAAGTGCCATAATGATACGTGTATTCACTACTTAACATTGTATTTTTCCATCTACCATTCTCATTTACAATTGTTAAGTGCAATCTATCCTGATCATCTACCCATGCGCCTGAAGTATTCCAGTAATTATTGCCGGGGTTTGCTTGGCCACCTGTCAAACTCCAGTTTTGCCCTTTCCAGTTAAGTACTCCTTGTGAGGAGCATGTGTTCATTCCTACCGGAATAGTAACAATCAACGCAATCAATAGAACAAATAAGAACACCAAATATCTGACAGCCTTCACTTTACCCTCTCCTATTTTAATTCAGTCTTTCAAACCGGCTCTTCGATATTTTGAGTGGGCAATTTATAGTCACTTCCAATGAGGGTGTTGTAAAGTCCAGTAATCAAATTTTGCCGGATTTATCAGTATAAGTAGCTATCAACACAAGGCTACATTCCTGATTTGCTCACTAATCCTTCTTGACTTCGGGACTTCTTTTTTAAATTATTACTTTTGCGACACTTTCTTCTAAAAATGAGTTCGCAATGTAAATTTGGAAATACTTATTGTGTGAAATCATGTTCATACTTGATGTTTATGTCTTTATATGATTCTTCCCGATTGGAAAATGATTTTCAACCCACACAAAATGGCGAAAAGTCTCGAAACTAACTGACTTTTCATAGATATCTTCCAAAGTTGATATTTTTCGTCCATCGTAACTAAGTCGCATACAACGTTTAAAAGGAAATATTTAAAAATTAAAATGATGTATCTAACATTAATATTTTTTGTTTGAAAAATGAACAAATATAATGAAGTAGGTTATATGAAAATTAATAAAAAACTAAATTTAGCAATTTTAACATCGGTTGCTTCTATTTTATGTTTAGTGCCCATTTCATCTACGGCATTATGGCATCGGCGGCTTCGATACAGGGCACAGGACAATAATTAAGCGATATTTATGCCATCCGATGAACGTGCCATTCGCGACTCAAATTTTGAGTTATTAAGAATTATTTTAATTTCAATGATTATATGTCTCCATTATTCTAAATATGGCGGGGCACTTCATGCACTAAAGCCGTCCGATTTAAATTATTATGTCGCGGTTGGGTTGGAAAGCCTTTTTATTATTGCTGTAGATTGTTTTATACTCATAACCGGATATTATCAAATTAATGGAAAATTTAAATTAAAAAAGGTTATCGACCTCTGGGCTCAGGTAATTTTTTATTCCGTAACGATTTCATTAATTTTCTGGTTTACCGGGATTGAGCCTGTGACCATACCCACACTGTTACAAGCATTTCTCCCAATAATTACTGGAACATACTGGTTTGTGACAGTATATTTCGTTCTATATCTTTTTTCCCCTTTTATAAATGTAGCACTCCGCAATATGAAAAAAGAAGATTATAAGAAATTAATTATAATTTCCGCACTTTTTTTTGTAATCCTACCGTCAGTTAATTTTACATATTTTACCGATACTGGATATAGTCTATATAATTTTGTATTTCTTTATTGCGTAGGAGCATACATAAAAAAGTATGACCTTCCGGTAAAGAATCTAACATATTTCTTATTTGGATACTTTGCGTGTAGCCTTTTAATCTTCTCTGGAGTACTATTTCTTAGAATGTCTTCTGAAGTACCCGAATATTTCTTTACAGATCCCTGGAACTATAATTTTATTTTTGTAGAACTGGGAGCAATTTGCTTTTTTATGGTGTTCAAAAATATCAAAATACAATCCCCAAAAATAAATGTTATAGCAACATCCGTGTTTGGCATATATCTGATCTCCAATCATCCGTTTGTACTAGGTGTGTTGTATTCCAGGATCCTGCATTGTGCTGATTATCATTACAGCCCTTTTTTTGTTCACCATATGTTATTTTCAGGAATCGGTGTTTTAGTCTCGTGTTTGATTATTGATCTCTTTAGACAGAGATTATTTTTAATACTATACGAATTCATACCAAAATCAGTTTTATTCTCACTCAATAGGATTTTCGGGACCATTTTTCAGGATTAGAGACTAGATTGATTCCAAATTCGAGATTCAGAGAAATAACTTTAAGGTTTTGGGGTCAGTTCCAGAAAGGATCTTTTGAAAAAAGGCCTTAAAAAGATTCCTTATATCTTTCAGGAACCTTTTCCCCGGAAAAAAACCGTATCATAGATTTTCTTCGGAACGTTCTCCGTTTTCAATGCATTTTAAGGCTTCGAGTTTCCTTTTAGCATCTGCCATGTCGGGACAGAGGCGCAGGATTTCATTGAAGGTCTTTATGGCTTCTGCGTATCTTTCCATTTTTCCGAGGATGACTCCCCTGTAGTTCATGGACTGGACATCGTGAGGGTTAATCCTGAGCAGCCTGTCAAAAGCTCGCAGGGCGTCCTCGTACTCTCCGAGTTTTGCAAGGGAGATCCCTAGATATTTCAGGGACTGCTCGTGCCAGGGGTTAAGGGCAAGAGCTTCGCCGAAGGCCCTGCAGGCGGTTTCGTAAAGTTTCTGTTTGAAGCAGACGACTCCTATATTATAGATCGCTTTGATGTTTTCGGGGTCATTTTGCAGCACAAGGTCAAAGGCTTTTAGGGCTTCCCTGTACATTTCGAGTGTGCAGAAAGCGATTCCCTTGTAATTTAGAACATCAAGGTTCTCAGGAGAAATCTCGAGGATGCGGTCGAAATAGCTGAGGGATTCCTGAGCCCTGCCGAGCTTGATGAGGGTCGTGGCTGCGTTATAAAGGGCTTCCTCATTCTTCGGATTGAAAAGTGCGGCTTTCTCAAAAGCTTTTAAGGCCGCCTCCGGGCTTTCGAGCTCCAGCAGGCAGAGCCCGAAGTAGTTCAGGCTTTCAGGGTCTTCGGGCGCAGCTTCCAGAAGCACTCCGAAGGTTTCGGCAGCAGCTTCGTATTCTCCGAGGTTGAAGAGCGCAAGCGCGGTGTGATAGAGGGCTTCCCTGTGCGCCGGGTTATGCTCCAGAATTATATCAAAAGCTTCAAGGGCTTTTTCATATTCCTGAAGCTCCATTCTGGCAATTCCGAGTCTGTAACATGCCTCAATGATGTCAGGGAAATCAGAGGCAAATAGGAGTACCCTTTCAAGGTCACGGGCAACGTCTTCGAAGTTCTGGAGCTTGAAATTAGCCACTGACCGGCTATATAGGGCATTTACGTTTTCAGGGTTCAGGGTCAGAACAGAATCGAAAGCCTGGCAGGCTTCCTCGTACCTGCCCAGTCCCAGCAGGGCAAGCCCCATTTGCTCCCAGGCCGCTTCCAGGGCTGAATCTAACTCCAGGGCTCTTTCAAAAACCTCAACGGCTTGCTCGTTCTGGTCAAGTCCTCTTAAAGCAAGCCCTGTTACGTACCAGAGGTCTGCAGCTTCTGGTTTTGTCTCAAGGAGCTTTGCAAACGTCCCGCAAGCGGCCTCATAGTATCCCAGTTTAAGCTGGGAAAGCCCTATCTTCGTCCAGACGTCCTCGATCTCAGTGCCATTTAATTTATCTTTTAACTCAGGATTTTCTTTCTGGTTTTCTCTCTGGATTCCTTCCTGATCTTCTTTCCTGGTTTCTCTCTTTATTTCTGCTTCATTATCTTCCGGGCCTTTATCCCCTGTTTTTTCAGAAATTTCCTTCTGATTTTCGAGGACAGCCTGTTCGAAGGCCTCAAGGGCTTCAGCATAGTATCCCAGAGAAAACATAATGAGCCCTCTTCCGTACCAGGCTTTTTCAAAGTCAGGATAGAGTGAAAGAAGTTCGGAAAATACCTCAAGAGCCTCCTCCAGTCTGCCAAGTTTCAGAAGCACAATCCCTTTGCCGTAAAGGGCCTCTTTTGAAGCCGATTCACTCGCCGTAAGTTTTCCAAGCGGCAGGAGGGCCTCTTCATACCTCCCAAGTTCTATCAGGGAGAATGCAAACTTTTCAAGGAGTTCTCCGAAAGCCCGGGAATCTTCGAAAGCCGGAGCTTCTCCTATATTCTCGTCTGCATTTTCTTCCCAGGGCTCCCCACTCTCTTTCATATCAAAATTTTCAGTTGCAAGTTCGAGAAGGGAATTAACCACAGATACTGCTTCTTCTGCTTTTCCGAGTTCGAAAAGGGCAAGGGCTTTTTTATGCAGAAGCTCTGGATAGGGTGCCCCGGCGCTAAGGGCAGCATCAAAGGCTTCCACTGCTTTTTCATATTCCCTGAGTTCGAAACAGGAAATCCCTGTATAGTATGGCAATTCAGGTTTCTGACAGCCGACCCTCAGAGCGTTTTCAAAGGAAGTTCTGGCTTCCTCGAAGTTCCTCAGTTTGAAAAAGGCAAGGGCTCTGTAGTAGTGCAGATCCTCCTTTTTCGGGCAATGTTTCAAGGCTGTTTTAAATGCCTCAACGGCTTCCTGATATTCTTCAAGTTCGAAGTGTGTGTATCCCTTCTGCTCGAGGGCGTATGTACAGTCCGGCTTCAGTTTAAGGACAGAATCAAATATAGTTGAAGCCTGCTTTACTTCTCCAAGGGCCTTTAAAACCAGTCCTTTCCTGAAAAGAACGGTCTTTCGCTCCGGGTTCTTTCTCAGAACCATATCAAAGAGCTCAAGGGCTTCTTCGTAAAGTCCCTGTCTGAAGAAGGCTGTGCTCAGGTGTGCAAGGGCTTCAGTATCGGACGGGTCCCTTTGAAGCACCTTTTTGAAACCTGAAGCTGACTCCTCATATCTTCCTGACCGCAATAAAGCGAGGCTTTTCATGTAAAGGGCATCAAGGTTTTCGAAATCCATTTCAAGCGAGGCTTCAAAAGCTTTTACAGCTTCCTCAAAATTCCCAAGTTCAAAGCAGGAAAGCCCGAACTGGTAACAGGCATCCTGGCAGGCAGGGTCGATCTCAAGAACATTTTTGAAGTCCTTTATTGCCTCTTCATGCTGCTTCAGTTTTGAGTGGGATATACCTTTCAGGTACCAGGCTTCTGCAAACAGGGGATTCTGTTCGATAAGCTTTGAGAAAACCTCAAGCGCTTTCTCGTGAGCCTCCTGCCTGATGAGCACGAGCCCTTTCCAGTAAAGGGGAGAGGAATTTCGTATAAAGAGATTTTGCGCAGAGGAGTCCAGTGCAGAGAAGGTTTGTATGGAGGAGTGTGAAAAAGAATTTTTTCCTGAATCCTCAGCTACTTCTTCAAAAAGAGAAAGGGCTTTATCATAATCTCCGGATTCAAAACTGGAGATCCCCAACTCAAACTTTGCTTCTTCGCTGCCGGGATCAAGTTCCAGTATTCTGGAAAGAGGCTTAGCTGCCTCTTCGTAACTCCCTAGCTGCAGAAGGCAAATCGCTTTTTTATGGAGGGCAGAAAGGTGCTCTGGATTTCTTTCAAGCAAAGCTTCAAGAGCTTTCAGGGCAGCTTCGTATTGTTCGGTTTCAAATAGACAGAGCGCCCTGTACTCAAGGGCTTCCTCCATGTTGGGATTGAGGTTAATAGCTGACTCAAAGGCACATACCGCTTCGTCTGGCATGTTTATTTTATACAGGCTAAGGCCTTTGTAGTACCAGAGAATATCGGAATCCGGCTTTTCTTCAAGGGCTCTCTCAAATGTCTCAAGGGCAGGGATATACCTTCCGAGCTGCATCTGCGCAAAGCCTTTGTAAGTCCGGGAGTTCTGAGAATCATGATTCTTTATTTTATCACAGACTGGATCTTTTATCTCATCATTATCAGGGTTTTTTATTTCATCTGAGTTGGGATTTTTTAAACCCTTACAATTTTCATTCTTTAAAATCGCTTCGTCAAAGGTCCTTATAGCTTCCTCAAAGCGTTCCAGTTTGATCAGTGCAAGCCCTCTTCTGTACCAGGCCTCCCCGGATTCCGGTTTTTGACTGAGCACCTGATCAAAAGCCTGGAGGGCAATTTCATATTTCCCGAGTTCCATTGCAAGTTTTCCTTTTTTGCACTGGGTTTCCGGATTTTCGAGGTTCTTAACAGCAAGTTTCTCAAAGGTTTCCAGGGCTTCTTCCTGCTTTCCGAGCTCCAGCCGGGCAGCCACAAGGCTGTCTAAGAGATCGGGATAATCGGGATTAAGAGAAAAGATTTTTTCAAAACATTCCAGGGCAGTTTCCGCTCTTCCAAGCATGAGAAGGGCTGTTCCCTTTTTGTAAATGGAATCAAGGTCCTCAGGACTTGTTTTAAGAACTTCGGCAAAGGCTTTGTCTGCTTTTTCGTATTCTTCCGCAGCCAGTAAAATTAGTCCGCTATTTCTCCAGGCGTCTTCAAAGTCAGGTCTGAGCCTTACAGCTTCTTCGAAAGCCTGAAGGGCTTCTTTTGTTCTTCCCAGCTTTCCAAGTACGATTCCTTTTTTATTCCAGCCTGTCTCAAGATACGGGTTCAGCCGCAGGCCTACTTCAAAGGCTTTGAGGGCTTCTTCATAGCGCCCCATGGAATATAGAGCAAAACCCTTATTCATCCAGCAGGCTTCGTAATCGGGCTTAAGTTCTGCAGCTTTCTCTAGAGCTTTCAGGGCAGACTCGAATTCTCCAATATCAAGGAGAATTAACCCCTGCTGGAGCCAGAGCCTGCAGTTTCCGGGTTCTTTTTCAATACTCTGTGTAAGAGATTCAAGGGCTTCTTCAAACCGACCTAACTCTACCAGCACAGTGCCCCTGGACTTCTGGGCCTCAATAAACCCTGGATTGTGTTCAAGCATGGAATCGAAGGCTTTGAGGGCTTCTTCATATCTCCCTGCTCTGGCAAGCAAACGCCCCTGCTGGTACAGGGCGTCTCCGTATGAGGGGTCCAGCTCGGCAACTCTGGAAAAAGCCTGTGCAGCCTCTTCAAAACGCTGCAGTTTCACGAGAGCAAGAGCCCGGTTGTACCATATTTCCTTTATTCCCGGATAAATTTCAAGTACTGAGTCAAAAGCTTCGAGGGCCTCTTCATATACCTCAAGTTTCATAAGGGCAAAGCATTTGTAATTCCAGGCTTCGAAATAAGTGGGATCCAGCCTGATGGCTTTTTCGAAGGCATCTATTGCATCATTGAGCTTGAGTAACTGGATAAGAGCAAGACCTTTTCTGACCCAGATTTCTTTATTTTCTGGATTGATTTTTAAGATTTTCGAAAAGGTTTTCTCGGCATCCTCATAGCGGGAAAGTTCGTTTAAAAGGACACCCTTATGATAGAGAGCAGTCTCATTGGTAGGAAACTTCCTTAAAACAGCATCAATGCACTCAAGAGCTTCTTCATTTTTCCCAAGCCTTGTCAGTGAAAGACATCTTTGTTCCCAGGCATCAGTATGCCTTGGGTTTTCCCGAATCAGATAATTGAAGCATTCAAGAGCCTTCTCATGCTCTTCAAGCTTTGCAAGAACCAGTCCTTTTGCATAACAAACGTCTGCGTTTTTCGGGTTGATTTCAAGTACGTGCCCAAAACATTCAAGGGCTTCTTCGTAACTTCCCGCTTTTCCAGCCACAGTTCCCCTGGCATACCAGGCGATCTCGCACTCAGGCTCAAGCTCAAGTACTTTCTCAAAACAAAGATTTGAGGCTTCAGTCCTTCTCAATTCGGCAAATACAAGTCCTTTTCGGTACCAGATCTTTGGATTTTCCGGACTTATCTCAAGTGCGTTATCATAGGCTTCCAGAGCTGCTTCAAACCTTCCGAGTGTAGCCAGAGCAGTTCCTTTTTTGTACAGGGCATCGGGATTGTCTGGCTCGAAGTGCAGGACCTGATCAAAGGAATCGAGGGCTTCTTCTGGTTTTTCTATTTTCAGCAGGGCAAGTCCTCTGTTGAAAAGAGCTCCTGTGTGACCTGGGGATTTGTCCACAAGCTTGTTGAAAACATTAATCGATTTTTCGTACCTTTTTTGTTTCATCAGGCCAAGGCCTTTTTGAAAGGCTTCATCGTGATTGATAACCAACTCCTCCGATGCTTTTTTCTAACTGTAATCCTGCAATTTTCTAGTTGTGTTCCTGCGATCCTCTAAATATTTTCCTGATTTTTTAATTATATGTTGCAAGCTCAAGTAGATCTGAATATTTAGCAGTGATCTTTTTGTCAGGTTTTACTAATATTTTGCCGTGTTTTCTTAGGTTTCAAAGCTTTACGGTCTCAGAGTTTTGCAAGCAGTTTTCCACCTCTCACCATCAGAAGCTATGTTGCAATAACTGTGATTATTCTTACTTTGCATTAACTTTAATATTGTTATTACTATGCCTTTATTGCAGAAGTATAAATTACAGATATATAAACCACCAAAGATGTGTAAATCTGCAGCACAATAAATTATTTCTATATCCTTTTTATGGACAGTTCAAGGCTGCTTTTTTTCTAATTCTTTCTGAAATCATCTACTTACGTTAATTGTTAAAAATTAACACTACATTCCAGCCCAGAACTTATATCATTATTAATTTTTATCTAGAATCTAATCTCCTAACATTGTATATAAACGATCCTTAATAAACGATACTTAATAATTGAGTGTGGGAGGACAGTTTTATATTATATTTAAAACGTTTTTTGAAATATCGGCATGAACTATGCAGGTAACCTGTAATATAAAAGGAGTGTTAACCTGTAATACAAAAGAAGTATAAAAAGATACAAAAACAAAATTTTCTAAGTTTAAAATTAAATCTCATAGATTCCTGACAATGCTTTCTGAAGATATCGGCATATCTCTTCATTGAAGCAAACAAGGTAAACCTTGTCAGGCAATTCATTTTGATGAAGGAACTTGCTTATTTCGGAAATTGCAATTCCTGCAGCCCTTTCTGAAGGAAAATTATATGCCCCTGTACTTATAGCGGGAAAAGCAATGGATTTTACGGTATGTTCCCTTGCAATTTCAAGGCTCTTTCTATAGCAGGAAGC
>CAYSZA010000098.1:0-9694 GCA_964435275.1 uncultured Methanosarcinales archaeon
CTTGCTCTCATCTTTTTCCCCCTTTATTTTGAGTTCGTCTTCAATATTATATAAACTGTTTCGATTTATATGCCGTGTTTTACGAGTATACCATTTACGGACAATATGCCGTTAACGTTGTTGAGGCGATGGCATGTGGAGCCCCGGTAATACCATTTACGACAATATGCCGTTACAACTAATATATTAATCATTATATAAAAACAAAATCGAATAAAAGAAATTTAATTTAGAGCTGATCCCAAAACTCAGAATTGCATCCCTGAATCTGGAATTTAGAATAATCAATTGACCCTCTGGTTCGTAAAATGGTTCTGAAACTCTTATTGATGTCGAAATAAATTGGTTTTGGAACTAGCTCCAGATTTATTTTTGTACTAATTGATGTTACTTTCCTTTGAATTCTTGGCTGACACTGACAGCATTGGTGTATTCTTTTTCTGGAAGGCTCTCAAGAACTTCAAGAACCTTGTCGCTTGCTCCATGCTTTTTGGCATGCTGAATAAGATCCTTCTTATGTACAGGATAATTTATATCTTTTAGAGATTTCTGAACTTCTATAGGACTGGCTTGCATAAATTTCCCCCTCTTTTTGATCTTATTTACCTTAATTCCTTGTCGATATTAGCATTTTTGTAGGTTAACACATTAAATCGTATAATTCTTGATTACCTTCTCGAAAACAGTACATCTATTAACTTAAGAAAATTTACAGAACCTTATGTTGTCTCACGACTCACCGGTGTAACTGAAAACCAACGTACATTTCGAAGTGGAATATGCCGGTTTTTGTTGTCATGCAACATCATCCATAGAAGATCTAAACCAAATCTAACTTCTGTGCAATCGAATGACTCATAATAGCCATCCATCCACCTAACATTTACTTTTGTATTGGTCATGTATTCAGGTCTCCTTATCATATTTTTCTAGTATAGATCAGTAAGATGCCACTGCTAATGACACTAAAGATCGAACAAACAATTATTCCTCCAATAGTTGACTACAATCAATCGAAGATTTGTAAAATACAGAAACGTCGATTTCAAAATGTATCACTTGATTATTAGTATCCAAGCAATATAATATTAAGAGAACGATAAATAAGAAACCAATAGTAATTGAAAGATGATTTCATAGATTAGTTGGAATTTTAAAATGCCTGTAATTTGGCAATTGTGATTGTATCCATTTACCCTTAGTAATTCCACATTCTTCTGCAGATGTTTTCTTTTTCGAGATTCTATTTTCCATTTATTTCGTTAATCCCATGTGATTCCTTCAAAAAGCAGTGAAACTGTATATCTTTACAGATACAGATACACAGATAGCAGAGGTTCTCTGTGCATCTAGTTACCCGATTTCTAATTGGTGACATTAACGCTGTTTGCCTGTAAATCGAGTATCAACCAACCCATGACCGAGAAAGAAGCTGAAAGTTACACAAAAAAGGATATTCAGATAAATAGATTGGTGCAGCCTTAGGGACTGCTCCTATCTGTGTTATAGATGGAGAAAAAGGGCAATAAGAATTTGGGCTCTTCGCTGTTTCGAGTGGGTAACATATATTCATTTCCTAAATATTGAAGTAACATACTCAAAATTTAGAAACATGTATTGTTGAAAATCAAATTCAAGCTCAATGTTTTTCATTTTAATCGGATAACTGTATAACTAATGAATTATTTTCAACCCATACAAAACAGCGAAGAGCCAGAATTTGAGATACTGGGCCGCATTAAACCACGCTGGCTGAAAGGTCAGGATTTTCCTGACTTTATGCCATCCTGGCTTAAAAATTGATATAAAAAGAGAGCTTATTTGACCTTGAATCCATCCATGAAAAAGCCTCAGTGTTAATTTTGATAATCTTATTCATTAATCATTAGGAAGTCACCGAAATAATTAAAGCTGGGTAGAAAAAAATTCTCCCAGCAAGTATGGCTCATGTCGTTG
Source organism: uncultured Methanosarcinales archaeon (assembly GCA_964435275.1). GTDB lineage: Archaea > Halobacteriota > Methanosarcinia > Methanosarcinales > Methanosarcinaceae > Methanosarcina. Next base: position 1,957 of record CAYSZA010000098.1, read on the forward strand.
CAATATATAATTAGGTTTGAATAATATAAAACTACCTCCCGCCATCACAAAAATTCGAAAAGTTTCGACGTTACTTATTATACACAAAGATCATTCCAGGATCTGAACCTGGCGCTGATTCCTTGCCGCAACTCCATAAAAAACAAACGAATAAGAATAATTGAGCAAAAACGCAACTAAAAGAAAATTAATCGATTAAAAAAGTTTGATGCGAGAAGTGCGATTCGAACGCACAAACTCCTACAAGACCCAGATTCTGAATTCCATTCACATCCCCATAATACCATTACGGAAGATAGTATTTATAGTTTTGACATGGGCTCTTGTTGAAGTGATGGATAAGGTAAATTGACGGTGGTAAGAAAAAAAGAGAAAATTAGAGAAGAAAATTAGAGAATTACTTACATTGTAAATGACTTTGATATCTATTTATTTCATTGTGTGTCAATATTCTGCTTAAAAAGGACTTCGTCCTTTCATTCTTTGGATTAATAAAAATTTCATCCGGTAGGCCTGTTTCAATAATATCACCCTTATCAAGAACAACGACCCGATCAGCAACTTCACGTGCAAATTGCATCAGGTGTGTAACGATTAAGGTTGTCATTCCTCCACTCACCAGATTTTTGATTACATAAAGAACCTCACCTACCATTTCAGGGTCAAGCGAAGAGGTTGGTTCGTCAAAAAGCATAACTTCAGGTTTCATCGCAAGCGAGCGAACAATAGCAACGCGCTGTTGCTCTCCTCCCGATAATTCTTCCGGAAAGCTGTCTGTTTTATCTTCAAGATTTATACGGCGCAAAAGAGTTAACGCGTTTTCAATGGCAATATTGCGGTCGATACCTAAAACCTTTACAGGAGCTTCAATAATATTTTCAAGAACAGTCATATGAGGAAATAAATTAAACTGCTGAAAAACCATTCCAACTTTAAGTCTTATTTTGCGGATAACCTCCATATCCTCCTTTGAAGGATTTGATCTGTTAATTGAGTGCAATCTAATACCATCTACAATAACCTCGCCTTTCTGGAAATTTTCAAGGCCGTTTATACACCTTAATAAAGTACTTTTCCCGCTTCCCGAAGGACCGATAATAGCGACTACCTCACCTTTTTTCACATCAAGGTTGATGCCTTTAAAAAGATGATGGCCATTATAAGATTTGTGCAGATCTTTTACTGTTATCATGGTAACCTCTGGATTTGACAACTCAAATCCCTCCTTTTTTTCCTTTTAACCTATTTTCCAGCCTTCTCGCTAAGAGCGATAATGGATAGCTCATTCCAAAGTATAAGATTGCGGTAATTAATCCCAGTTCAAAATACCTCAAAGTCGAAGATGCGAGTATATTATATGTTTTAGTAAGCTCCACCATAGTGATGATCGAAACTAATGAAGAATCTTTAAAAAGCGCGATGAAATCGTTTGTGATACCCGGCAAAGAGATCCTCAGTGCTTGAGGCAAAATTATCCTTTTGATTGCAAGGTTTCGTGACATTCCAAGAGATAACGCAGCTTCCATCTGGCCTTTCGGGATGGCTGAAATCCCTGCCCTGTAAATTTCCGCTTCATACGCTGCGTAATTCATTCCCAAACCTATAAACGCTGCTAACCAGGGGCTCAGTGAAATACCGATATTCGGCAAGCCGTAATAAAGAAGGTAAAGCTGTATTAAAAGGGGTGTACCGCGGTAAATTTCAATATAGGCGGTTGCTAAAGAGGTAAATGGTGCCCGCCCATATAAACGTATCAAGCTAATGAATAACCCGAGTGTGACTGCCAATGTCATTGAAACAACTGAAATAATAATTGTTAGCGCTGCTCCTTTTAATAGTGCCGGGAAAAAAGTAGAGACCGATGTCCGTTGGCTTTTTTCGAGGTTAGAGTTAGTGTAACCGGTTTCCACCTGCGTTTGTTCATATAGTTTATCCTGCGCTTCGTTCCACAAACCCCATTTCTCATATATCTGTTTAAGTTCTCCTGATCTAAGAAGCTCGGCAAGGATTTCATCAATTTTGACTTTTAATTCTTCATCTTCCTGGCGTATAGCAATTCCATACAACCCCTCGCCCATTGGTTCTCCCGCATATTTGAGTTCAGGGTTCGGTTTTCCGTAAAATGCAGCGATAGGCAAATCCAAAAGTACCGCATCGATCCTTCCATTAGCTAGATCTGTATAAGGTTCAACCTGGGTCGGATATATCCTTACATCTACACCGCCTAAATTCTCAAGTATATCCTGGGCTACAGTTCCGGAAAGCGTCCCGACTTTTTTACCTTTCAGGTCATTAATATCTTTAATATTATTCTCATCTTTTCTAACGACAAGCTGTTCAGTATAAATATAATATGGGCGGGAAAATGAGACCGCCTCTTTACGATCATCCGTAATCTCAATACCGTTCATTGCGATATCGAAATCGCCGCGTTCCAGTGCGGGAACTAAACCATCCCAAGCATTCTGCTTATGTACTGCCTTTACGCCTAATTTGTTAGCTATTGCATCTGCAAGATCCACTTCAAAACCGATGTATTTTTCAGGATTTTCCGGGTCTGGGAAAATATACGGCGCCCCACCCTCTGCGTCCGCCCCCCATATAAGTGTGCCCCGCTCCTGAATTTTATCCAGGGCACTGTTATTCTCTGGCACTATGCTTATAGTAGAGATCGATGTCTGTTGGCTTTTTTCGAGGTCAGAGTTAGTGTAACCGGTTTCCACCTGCGTTTGTTCATATAGTTTATCCTGCGCTTCGTTCCACAAACCCCATTTCTCATATATCTGTTTAAGTTCTCCTGATCTAAGAAGCTCGGCAAGGATTTCATCAATTTTGACTTTTAATTCTTCATCTTCCTGGCGTATAGCAATTCCATACAACCCCTCGCCCATTGGTTCTCCCGCATATTTGAGTTCAGGGTTCGGTTTTCCGTAAAATGCAGCGATAGGCAAATCCAAAAGTACCGCATCGATCCTTCCATTAGCTAGATCTGTATAAGGTTCAACCTGGGTCGGATATATCCTTACATCTACACCGCCTAAATTCTCAAGTATATCCTGGGCTACAGTTCCGGAAAGCGTCCCGACTTTTTTACCTTTCAGGTCATTAATATCTTTAATATTATTCTCATCTTTTCTAACGACAAGCTGTTCAGTATAAATATAATATGGGCGGGAAAATGAGACCGCCTCTTTACGATCATCCGTAATCTCAATACCGTTCATTGCGATATCGAAATCGCCGCGTTCCAGTGCGGGAACTAAACCATCCCAAGCATTCTGCTTATGTACTGCCTTTACGCCTAATTTGTTAGCTATTGCATCTGCAAGATCCACTTCAAAACCGATGTATTTTTCAGGATTTTCCGGGTCTGGGAAAATATACGGCGCCCCACCCTCTGCGTCCGCCCCCCATATAAGTGTGCCCCGCTCCTGAATTTTATCCAGGGCACTGTTACTCTCTTGCGCCATGCTTACATTTGATGACACAAAAATAAATAGTCCCAATAAAATACAAAATCTCAAACATTTACATTTATTTTTCAGCATCACACCACCTCAAAATATTTTATTCAAATCAGAACCGTCTACAAAAGTACACCTCATCAATTATGTATAAGTCATCAGCACAAGGCAGTTTAGACTTAATAGTCAGGGCGGACTTCATTATCTTTCGGATAAAGAAATACAAAAGGCTTAGATATAATTTGCGAAATATAGACGGCGATTTCCGTGTGCTTTCCTTACCTGTTGAGATTAGTGACATAGAAAAAGAGAATAGCTCTCCGTTATTTTGTATAGATTGAAAAATAATTGTTTAGTTAGAAAGTATTCAGACTAAATCTGAAAACATCAAGCTTGAATGTGATCTTCAACAATAGCCGCTTTCCATATTTTATATAAACAACTTCAACATTCAGGAGCTAAACGTAAGTTACTCGCTCGAAATAGCGAAGAGCCGAAGATCACATCCCAACTGACCCGCAATAAAAAGAGTAAGTGGAGCTTGCGTGTTCTCATCGGTGAGAATTTCGCCATAGATGAAGTTAGTAATAAATTATATTAGTTTCTATAGAGCCTGGTTTTCTATATAATATGGGCATACTCTGGGTACAAATAGGGTCATAGTAGTGTTATAGATAGGTTCTGAGAAATGTCATGAAAAAGACTTGACTCATCCAAGGTACAGTAAAACAAAAATTAGTGCGGAAATCTCTATTACCCAAGTGTTTGATGCGAAAGGTGCGATTCGAACGCACGAACTCCTACGAAACTGGACTCTGAATCCAGCCCCAAGCACAGATCCTGGAAAACTTAATTTTATATAATCTTCATAGAATAGCGGGATTTGTTTCATAAACCAATAACTGTCGACAACATTTGAAGAAAATTATATATACTTAAAAACATAATAAGTATCTAGTGACTGATTTTCGAGGTGACTATTATAGCCGATACGAGAAATTTTGTTTTACGAGACGAAGATGGCACTGAGCACGGAGTTTTCACAGGGAAACAGCCTAGACAGGCTGCTCTGAAAGCCGCAAATCGGTGCAATGGGACCAAATCAGAGCCTGTAACGATTAGACTCAGAGAACGCGGGACAAAGAAAGTTCAAGTGTTCAAGGGATGGAAGGAAATTGTTAAAGCCCCAGAAAATAGGCCTAGCTGGATGCCGGAGGAAATCAGCAAGCCGTTTGTGAAGAAAGAGAGAATCGAAATAATCGACGATTAAGGGGGTTATTTACCGGCTGCCTGGGGAACTTTCTGGGCAGGCCTGAAAAAATCCACTTACACTGTTTTAAAACGCTTCTTATTTTTGCCTTCTCCATTCCATTAAAGCTTTTTCAACAGATATCAAAGTGAACATAGTAGTATTGAATATCTCGTCCGGATGTTGCGGTATCCAACTAATTTCATCAAGAACGTCTTTTGGAAGCCTAACAATGTCGTTCAGCTCTTCCCCTATCTTCATGAAATATTCAATGTATCGTGATCCGTACCTACTATTATCATACGCAGTGATAGAAATATACTGAGTAAATGACCCGTCATTCTTTATATCTCTTGAATATCTGTACTGAATTTCTTCCATACAATCCAGGTAATCATTATACAGTCTTCTGACGGTATCTGGAATTGATTCGCCGCTTTTTTGCAAAGCTTTCAGGTCTGACAATACACTTTTTGAGAGTCGGATAGTTTTGTACTGCTGCACATTACTACATATGTAGTTTAAGTATTTAAATAAATTAATACACAAATACAGTACTTCACTAAAAATCTCTGTCCCACTTTTTACCCAATTTGTTTACATCAGACACTCCATTATTTTTCTGACCCTTAATTTCCGTTCAAGCCATTTTTCAACGAAAGTTTCGGGATAGATATGTCAGTTAAACCCGGTCTATACTATAGCTATCTAGCCAGAAGCCACGTACAAAGGCCAGGGCTATCGCTTGGGATAAGGATAGGTATAAAGACGCAAAGAGCTTGCCTGTCGAAGTACCAACTGCACATTAGGGATGAGAAATAGAAAAGTTAAACAAAGTTACACACAAGCAAGCTGTCCATATTAAATGTTTTTTCCATAATAGTGAATTCCAAAAAAAGGATTGTCAGCCATTATGGAGCTAATTCTGTTTGACATTCTTCATTTTGAGAGAGTAAAAGACACCTGTTTGCTCATAACTTTCAGCTTCTTGATTGCTGAGATGGTTGCCTGAGATTCTTTGTAAATCTTGTCTTCGTAATAACTTATGATCTCGTCAACGGGAGCCGCAAGAGAATAAATCTTCATCGGCCGCCCTTTACCAGGCTTTTTTTCCGAACGAACGCTAACCCAGGACTGATTGCGCATCAGCCTCATTGCAAGACTTACTTCGGGTTGTCTTAATCCGGTACTGATTTCAATTTCACGGGATGAAGCTTCATCTACATTCATAAGATATGCCATGGTTGTAGCGACATTTCTTGACATACCAAGATTGCTTAACGTTTCAATAAAAATATGGTCGTCTTCGTCAAGCATTTTTACTTCAGAATCTTTCATGATAACCCCTTATATTTCTATTTTTATGGATAATTTGTCAGCTAAAAATATCATGGTATTATTAATTAGATTTCAAATGATACTTTTATAATTGCCCTTGAAAATTGATTACAGTATACAAATACTTGCAAGGTATATATATTTATACGATAATCTGTCCGGTTTGACATTTTCAAAATAATAAAAAGTGTTTCATCTTTACTTATTAGCTAGTAATTACAATTATCAGTTAATCAAAATCAATATCATCCTGATTTTGGGTAGGCTGAGTAGTTACTAAATTTACTTTATCTTCCCATTTTTGAGAACAATGTCTCTGTTTTTGGTTTTCAGTACATGACTCCCACAAACAAATTTTCCTTTACTTGGAGAATGGAAAAGTTCCATCAAAGTATCAAGTTGAAAGGGATCAAAGATTAGAATAATTTATCAGCTTTTAGAAAAAATTATAGCATGAAGTAGAGCAAAAGTGAAGCAGAAATTGAAAAATGACATTCAAAAATCGCTTTTTGTTCCTTTTTTTGGCTCTTCGATATCAAACTTGAAGATCTAAGATTCATGTTATCTCCAGAAAACTATCTAAATAATATTAGTTCAATGAGATAACTATTTATAATCAGTATATGTAGTTCATATCATACAATTAAAAAAAATTAATAGTGGGGGAGAAGTATGAGAATTCGAGTCGTTAGTTCAAGAGAAGAAATCTTTACATTAAATCCTAATGAGCGTATTGTTCATCTGGCTTTCAGGCCTTCAAACAAGGATATCTTTGCACTGGTTGAGACCTGCCCGAAGGTTGAGGTAATTCAACTACCTAAATCTTACATGGCCACGGTTTCAAAATCCATTGAAATGTTCCTTGAAATGCAGAGAATCCAGCTTATTGAAGGAGATGTCTGGGGTCACAGAAAAGATCTGAACGAATACTACACCGTTCCGTCATCAGTGACTGAAAAAATAAAAGAAATGAAAATAGAAGGTAAATCCACTGAGGATATTGAAGCGAGGGTTTCAAGAGAAAGCAAGCTTAACCCTAGAATGGTTGCTTATATCCTGACCAAAGAAACTCCTGTCTGAATTCAGGCAGGATAAGACATGGCATTAGGTACTTAACTGGAGATCAGATCATAAAGGAAGGTGGTTCATCTTTCGTTATTGGATCTCCAGCTTAAATTCTGTACATGCGTCTTCGGCAAAACAACAACTACAAAAAAGGAATGTGGTTGTTACTTATCTAGGTACTGCGAAGTCTGCAGGGACTAGAGTCTTTTGCAACTAATGTGAACTTCTACAATTATTTTTTGAATCCACTTCGGGGAGGAGTTAGTACTAAACGAAGGAGCAGGATTGATATCGCCATAGATATTTTAAGTGTAGCAGTTAACGGGGTGAAGAAAACTCATATTGTATCTGAGGAAAATCTAAACTTTAACCATAATTTGACAGATTCTGCTAATTAATACAGTATTTTCTTACACAAAACACGTTGCATTGACACATTACATTTAGGTAAAATGAAACATGTCATAAAATCATAAGATGCAAGACAAAACTTTGAATTGCATAAAGAAAACAGAAGCATGAAGACAATTTCGACACCATAAAATATGTGGTTCTGTCAAATTTGGGCTTTAATATTGCCCAAGAATATCTGGAAATGTTGAAAGAAAAAGAACTTATCAGG
>CAYSZA010000099.1:0-9673 GCA_964435275.1 uncultured Methanosarcinales archaeon
TTGTCCTAAATTAAGCTAAACAATAGTTTTTAGTAGGTTTTCGCACTAGATTACTGTGTTATGAAAGCTGTATGCATCTGTATGGGAGTGCATCTGCCTTACAGTCCCAAGTGGTACTGGCCTGTAGAGGGTTTTTTCGGGGTGCCTGAGATGGACCGGTATTTTGACCGGAACAATATATTTTCAAGATTTTTAAAAACAAGCCGGCAATTTTTACGCCTGAACGACCTGATTCTGGAATCCGTGGAAAGGGGAGGAAAATACTCCTTTGATCTATCCGGGCCGTTCCTTGAACAATGCCGATGGGACCCCGAACTTCTCGAATCATTCCGCGAACTTGGGGAAACCGGGAGCCTGGAATTTACAGGGAGCTGCAGTTACCACTCCCTGAGTTCGTTATACCCCGATCTTTCCTGGTTTAAAGAAGAAGTGCTCATGTACAGGGAAATGCTTCAGGAGTTACTGGGCTTCACCCCCGAGACTTTCGTAAATACAGAGCTCCTGTACACTGAAAAGGTAGGGAAGATTCTTACTGATATGGGTTTCAAGTGTCTTATCGCCGAGGGGTCAAGGAATCTTATGAATGGGTACGATCCTGTACATGTCTTTGAAAATCATCTTCCGACTCTGCTGAGGCATATACACCTTAGCGAGGATCTTGAGCTGCGCTTTTCGGAAAAAGACTGGGAAGGGTACCCTCTTATTCCAGAAAAGTTTGCGGATTGGATTGCCAGCATGGATGGTGATGTCCTGACCCTTTATTTTAATTATGCAAACCTGTGCCTACATCACAGAAATAAAAGCATGATAGCTGATTTTATCCGGATTTTCCCAGAAACTCTTAAAGCCAGGGGTATTGAGATGCTCACACCATCAGAAACTCTGAAAAGATTCACCCCCTTAAAACTTCCTACTCTGGGAACCGAACAGACAATCCGATATGGGATGCATAACGCAGTTGGAAACCACGCTCAGCAGCTTTACCTGCGAGAACTGGTAAGAGTTGGAGAGGAGCTCTCAGGGCTTAAAGAAAGTAAAGATTACTGGAAACTTAAACAGGTATTCGGTTATCTCCAGCAGAGTGAAATATTCTATTCCATGAATCCTGGCAGCATCAGGGAAGGGTATGAAAGGGCTGTAAACTATTTTTCCATCCTGTCCGATTTCAGGAGAGCTGTCCTGGAGGAGGGAGCATGACCTCAGTTTGTATGTATTTCCAGGCGCATCAACCGTTCAGACTGCGCAGGTTCTGGCCTGATGATCGATCAGGTTTTTTCCGCTATTTTGATGAAAGAAGCAACAGGGAGATCTTTGAAAGAGTAGCCCGGAAATGTTACATTCCTGCAAACAGGATTCTTCTGGACTCTCTTGATGAGTATAAAGGAAAATTCAGGTTTTCTCTTTCTGTTACAGGAACCCTGCTTGAACAGTGCGAGCTCTGGGAAAAAGATGTGCTCGAAGGCTTCCGACAGATGGCGGAAACCGGAGCAGTGGAATTTCTAGATGAAACCTTTTATCACTCCCTTTCAAGCCTTTTTGAGGACAAAACCGAATTTATCGAGGAGATAAAAGAACACAGAGAACTTATGTTCGACCTTCTGGGAGTTAAACCTCAGGTATTCCGGAATACCGAACTGCTTTACAATAATACGATTGCAAAGCTTGTTTCCGATCTCGGGTACAGGGCGATCCTTGCAGAAGGTGCGGATCATATGCTTGATGGGAGGTCTCCAAACGTGCTTTACAGGGCAAAAGGTTCGGGGCTTCCCATCATCTTCAGGAATTATAAATTGAGTGACGATATAGGATATCGATTTTCGGCAAGATGGTGGGAAGGATATCCCCTGACTGCGGAAAAATGGGCCTCATGGGCTTCAGGAATTAATGAAGATTGTATTAATATTTTTATGGACTATGAGACCTTTGGAGAGCATCAGTGGGAAGAAACCGGAATATTTTCCTTCCTTGAAAAACTTCCCGGGGAAGTTATCAAGACTCGCCTGAGTTTCAGCACTCCTCTTGATCTTGTCGAAAAATACTCCTCTGTAGCCGAGATCGATATCGGAGATTTTTCCACTATTTCCTGGGCTGATATGGAACGTGATGCCAGCGCATGGCTTGGCAACGACATGCAAAGGCGCTGTTTTGAAGAAATAAAGTTGCTTGAACCCTTTGTAAGGAAAACAGGAGATCCTGAAATCCTGAGTATATGGAAACACCTGCTGACTTCGGATCACTATTACTACATGTGTACCAAGTGGCTCGGAGATGGAGATGTTCATTCATATTTCAGTGTCCATTCCACACCTTTTGATGCAGCGGTTAACTTCATGGCTGTACTTATGGATTTCAAAGCTCAGGTATTCAGGAAACTTGGCACAATAGCTTAATCAAATGCACACATACTAATTTACGGGAGTCAAGTCGCATGGTAAAGGACTTATTCATGTTTGCAGGCTTCAATGAAAGCTCGCAGATTGTATGGTTTAAGATTATTTATTCGAAAAAATCCGGATCGCTATCCTCAATAACCGATTTTCTGGAAAAAGAGAACGCTTTCGTTATGTTTGGGCATCTGGATAACATTACGCAAAAAATGGGAGAATATTCAGTATTTACCGAACTTAACAAAGATATTGACCCAGAGGAGTTCGCCCGAAAAATAAAGGAACTTGAGGTTGTAAGCGAGGTAGAATACGGGATTTCAAAGTACGGGATGGTTTACTCCGTGGACTTTCCCCTTAATGTTATCGGAGTCAGGGGAGTTATGGCAAGGGCACTCACACTTGTTGATATTATTAAAACTCTCAACCAGAATGTGCCGCACGCTGAAGGACTTCTCACTATTTCAGGACTTAAAGGTGGAATTCACGCAGCAAAATATTTTAAGAGTATCCTGAACCTTAATAACAGTAATTTTGCAAGCGTGCTTGCGGAACTTTACAGGGGTGTGGGCTGGGGAATTCTGGAAATAGAGTGTGACCCAGAGACCTATGAAGGAAAAATCATTGTGAAAGACTCGTTTATAGCTGACGTCTACGGAAGGTCAGACCAGCCTGTTTGTGCCTTTATGAGCGGCTATTTTGCGGGATACCTGACCGAGTATTTCGGGAAGAATATAAGTGTGAGAGAGGTCAGCTGTAAGGCTACAGGAAAGGAAGTCTGCGAACACATAATCTCGCTGGCACCTTCCGGCGGCACAGGCCAGGAATACCAATTGAGAGGGGAGACACGGTGATAAGGCAACCCAATGTCATTCTAGGTAATGACCAACTGCTTGTAACAATGGGGAGAAAAGGAGAGATCCTGGGCTTTTTTTATCCCCGTCGGGACCACGCTCAGCATGTCGAAGAATCCGTAGCCTGTATCCATACAGGAGAAAAACTTCTCTGGACAAACGATAATGATTGGCACTGCATCCAGAATTATATAGAGGATACCAATATCGTGTCCACAAAACTTTATCATGATTCGGGAATCCGGATTTCCATTCTTGACCTTGTACACCCTGATGTGCCTGTCCTTATCCGCAGGTTTAAGGTTCAGTCCCAGAAAAAAATCTCAGGAAAGTTCTTCTACTATTCCAACTTCAATGTAGGGGAAACTTCCAAGAAAAACTCCGGCTTTTGCGACACTGATACTCACCTTCTCGTACAATACTGGCAAAACTATTACATAGGGATATATTCCCTGCCAGAGTTTACTGAATGGCAAATCGGAAAGGCGATGGATACCATATGGTGGACGAACTCCAAATATGATATGGAAGACGGAAAACTTCAGGGGAATAAGGAAGATATAGGAAACATTAACAACGCAGCTGGATGGGACCTTGAACTGGAAGCTGACGGAGCAAACGAGTTTGTCATCCTCATAGGAGCTGCATCTTCCAGACGCCTTCTGTATAAGAGAATATACGAGCTATCAAAACTGCCTCTAGAATTCATTTTTGAAAAAACGCGGGAACATTGGGTTATGTGGCTTTCTAGAAAGCAGGTGCTCAAAATGCCAGGGATTGAAGGATACGATAACCTGCGCCAGGAGTTGTTCAACGCCTATAACCGGGCTCTTCTTGTTCTTTACCTGCTTAACGATCGTGAATATGGGTCCTTTGTAGCTGCTCCAGAATTTGACTCCAATTTTGAGAAGTGTGGAGGATATGGTTTCTGCTGGAATCGGGATACCTCAGAAGTTGTACTCGCACTAAAGCACTCCGGATATCCAGAATATTGTGATATGTTTTTCAAATGGTGTATCCGGACCCAGCTTCCTGATGGTTCATGGTTTCAACGCTACTGGCTCAATGGAGATATAGCTCCTTCCTGGGGCAATTTTGAATACTCCACTCAGATAGATGAAACTGGATCTACGCTCTATGCTATGGATGTTTATTACAGGATTCTCGAAGGCCTGAAAAAAGCTGAATTTCTCGAAGAGGTATGGGTTTCCGTACTCAGGGCTGCCGAGTACCTGATGAAGCGAACCAAGTCCGGAATTCACGAAAGCTGCATGGATCTGTGGGAAACTTACTACGGAATCTTCACATACACTAATGCTTCAATCTATGCCGGGCTCATGGGTGCTTCCCACCTGGCTGAAGAAAACGGGGAAGCTGGCATGGCAAGGCGCTGGAAAAAGAGGGCGGAATTCGTCAAACAGGCTACGATTGATCGTTTCTGGCTTCAGGAAGGTTACTTTGCAAAGGGAGTCATTAACGATAAACTGGATAAAACGATTGATGCAAGCATTCTTGGAACTTATGTTCCTTTTGGAATGCTCTCTCCGAAAGATCCCATAGAGAGGGACATGATCCAGTTTATGATAGATAACATCCAGAAGAAGCTCTCAGTACCTATCAGTCTCAATTATGGTATCAAAAGGTATGAGAATGACAGTTACATAAACGGAAACCCGTGGGTAGTAACCACTCTCTGGCTTTCAGAAGCAATGTTTGCCCTTGCTCTTGACCTCCCCTATGAGAAAGCAATGTTTGCCTCCACCAATGAGAGTTCCTATGAAAAAGATGAAGGATATAACGAGAACATGAAAAGATTGACCAGTGAAGGAATTAAATGTCTTAAATGGGCCCTTGCCGGAGCAACGAGTACAGGACTTCTCCCGGAACAGGTGGATCAGTCGACAGGCAAACCTGCCTGGGCAATCCCCCTAGGATGGAGCGGTTCTTTGATGCTTGAGAATATTCTACTCCTTGATAAAATCTGCAGGAGAAAAGCCGGAAATACAAAGGAAAGTTAAAGAAAAGTTAAAGAAAAGTTAAAGAAAAGTTAAAGAAAAGTTAAAGAAAATCAAAGAATAAAAGAAAAGAAGTTAGGGATTCCTTACTTACATATAATTGAAATCGTTTAACTGTTACAGGGATTCCCTTTTAAATTCATGTGCCTTTGAGCAATTTCAGGCAAAAACTTTTCCATAAGGGCTTTCTTCAAAGTAACTGACAAATTGCTCAACGGTCTCGTTAGATCCTCCGGAATCCGAACCCAGAAGCAGCCTTGAAAGACTTGCCCTGTTCATATACACTATTCTTGGTTCCCCTGTAATTCCTCCAAGTTCGGCAGCTTTGTCAATTGCATCGTAAAGGTTTCCGAAACTATCCACAAGTCCAAGCTCCTTTGCCCTGGCACCGGTGTAGATACGACCATCTGCAAGCTCTTTTACCTCACTCCTTGACATGTTGCGCCCTTTGGAAACCTCACTTATGAAATCTTCGTAACTTTCCATAACAACAGCATCAGCATATTCCTTTTCATCGTCGGTAAGTCCCCTCCAGGTGCCTCCCATGTCTTTCAGCTCTCCGGATTTTGCAATGTAATAATCTATACCTTCCTCCTGATAAAAGGAAGACATATTCTGGAATATCCAGATAACTCCGATAGACCCTGTATTTGTAGAAGGATTTGCAATAATGTAATCCGTCGGCGCAGAGATATAATATGCAGCACTGGTTGCAAGATCCCCCATGGACACGACTACAGGAATTCCTTTTGCCTGGGCTTTCTTAATTTCTCCTGCAATTTCCTGGGCTGCCGCTGGAGACCCTCCAGGACTGTTAATTCGAAGCACAATTGCCCTGACCCCACTATCCGAGGCAGCCCTACGGATGTTTTCGGAGATCTCTTCAGAAGTTGCATAGCCAAGTCCTGCAGGAACATTTCCGGAAAGCAGGGTACCCTGGATATAAATAACAGCTACCTTCTCAGAACTTCCCAGATCTCCCCCGGCACCAAGACTGAAGGAAATCGCCGCAATACTCACCAGTATAACAGTAATTAGAGCCAGCACTACCAGCAAGTAAGGTACTATGCTACGATTTTTTTTCTGTGGAGAATTTGAATTCATGCTTAAACTCTTGCTTTCGATTTCTTTATTTTCAGGGTTTTTAAAGGAGGTTTCCTGATAATCTGCTTTTTCCGAACCATCAGGGGCGAGTTCTTGACCTGAGGAGTTATCACTCGTGCCGTAAGCTCCTTTATCAGGGATGGGATTTTCTCTTCCATTGTGAGGACTGTCTGGTAAGTTTTTATATCCAGATAACTCCTCAGGGTTCGTGCTTTCAGGGCTTATGCTTTTATCGTTCATATCTAATAGGACTGTATATTTTAGCTTCGTGCTTTAATCCGCAGCCTTGAGTGTCATCAAAATTTACAATTAAGAGAGCAAATATGTATCATGACCGGCAGTGCAGGAATAAGAACTTGCAGAAGCTCACGGACAATAAAATCTAATAACAACTTGAATTGTCGTAGCTATTATTTATCTGTCTCTACATTTCATTCTTCTTTATATAGGATTATTAACTATCCCTGAAATAGGTTACCTTATAAATCAAATTTTTTCAAAAAAAGTTGGTCAAAAATGTAAACAAAGTAATCTTAGAATCACAAAAAGCTTTTCAGAAAAAATTTGATCAAAGAGAATAAGCGAAATATATTTCAGAGTTGCAATCATCGAAGAGGAATATATTCACAAAAAATATATGGAGATAAAAATGCCAGAATCATCCAGTAAACCCGTACTTGTTACCTGTGGCCTGCCTTATGCTAACGGCAAGGCTCATATAGGGCATCTCCGGACCTATGTGCCCGCTGATATTTTTGCCCGTGCCCTGCGAAAGGAAGGGAGGGACGTTACCTTTGTCTGCGGCTCGGACACACACGGCACCCCGATTGTCGTAAACGCCGAGGAACTCGGAATCACTCCTAAGGAACTGGTAGAGATATATCACAAGCATTTTGACGAGACTTTCAAGCAGCTTGGAGTTTACTTTGATGCTTTTGGGACTACGGATGATCCTGAAAATCACAACAGGACCCTGGATATTGTCAACAGGCTGATTGAAAAAGGCTACGTGTACCCAAAAACTATCGAAATTGCCTATTGCCCGAAATGCAATCGTTTTCTCCCTGACCGCTACGTAGAAGGTTCCTGTCCTCACTGTGGCGAAATTGCAAGAGGAGACGAATGCGACCAGGGATGCGGAAAACATCTTGAGCCCGGAGAGCTTCAAAACCCTGTCTGTACTATTTGCGGGGGGCCTGCGGAATATAGGCAACAGGAACATTTCTTTTTCAAGCTTTCCGAATTCAGTGACTATCTAATGGATTATCTCTCAAATGATCTTGGCGGAACCATAAACGCCAGGAACTATGCACTTGGCTGGGTAAAACAGGGGCTTACGGACTGGTGCATTACCCGGAACCTGGAATGGGGCGTGAAATTCCCGGGACATGACGACCTTGTGGTCTATGTCTGGGTAGACGCTCCCATAGGTTACATCGCCTTTACCGAGGAGTGGGCTGCAAAAGCCGAGGATTCCTGGGAGAAGTACTGGAAAAACAATGGAGAAATTGTCCATTTCATAGGAGGGGACATTACCTATCACCACTGCATCTTCTGGCCGGCAATGCTTAAAGGCGCGGACTACTCGGTGCCTACGGCTGTAGTGGCTTCAGGCATGGTCAAAATCGAAGACAAAAAATTTTCCAAGAGCCGGGGTAATGTGGTCTGGGTAGGAGAAGATTACCTTGACCACGGTTTCCA
Source organism: uncultured Methanosarcinales archaeon (assembly GCA_964435275.1). Lineage (GTDB taxonomy): Archaea > Halobacteriota > Methanosarcinia > Methanosarcinales > Methanosarcinaceae > Methanosarcina. The sequence goes on from CAYSZA010000099.1 coordinate 8,059, forward strand.
TCCCGACCTCCTGAGATATTATCTGGCAAGCTATACCTCCCATACAAAAGAGCTGAATTTTTCCTGGCGCGTGCTTCAGGAGAAGATCAATACCGAACTTGTGGCCGTGCTCGGGAATTTCCTGTATCGGACAATGCTTTTCGCTTTCAAGAACTACGGGGAAGTTCCCGCAGGAACACTCGAACCTGAGGTAAAAGAAGAGATCGAAAAGGCCTTAAAAGAAGTAAAAGCAGCAATGGCCGAATACGAGTTCAAAAGAGCCGTTGATTCTGCAATGGCGCTTGCATCTTTCGGAAATACTTACTTCCAGTCCCATGAGCCCTGGAGCCTGATAAAACAGGATAAGGCAGCCTGCGGACATGTGCTTTACAACTGCCTCCACCTGGCAAAAGCTCTCAGTCTTATCTTTGAGCCCGTGCTCCCGCAAACCATGGAAACCGCCTGGAAAGAACTCGGGCAGGAAGGAGACCTGCATACCACCCTGTATAATGAAGCCCTCGTGCCCTTAACTGCAGGCACAAAGCTTGCAAAACCTGAAATCCTTTTTACCAAACTCGAAGATGACAGGATAGGCGAAATGGAAGAGATCGCAAACCAGAGGGTAAAAGCTGCCGATGCAAAGAAAGCCGCAGGAAAAGTAGAGGAAAAAGAACCCGCGAAATCCGAAGGAATGGGGACTGCAGAAGAAGCCGCAAAAGCAGAAAAAGCCGAAGCTGAAAAAAGAGAGATACTTCCCACGATCGAATACGAAGACTTTGCAAAACTTGACATCCGTGTAGGAAAAGTTTTACTTGCCGAACCAGTCAAGAAATCCAAAAAACTTCTTAGGATCGAAGTGGATATAGGTGAAGAAAAACCAAGACAGCTTGTTGCAGGCATGGCTTCGTATTATACTCCTGAAGAACTTGTAGGGAAACGTGTGATCGTACTCGCCAACCTGAAGCCTGCAAAACTCTGCGGAGTCGAATCAAACGGCATGATGCTTGCAGCAGATGACTGTGCAGCTGATATTGTAGCAGCCCTGATGCCGGACAAGGAGATAAAACCCGGTTCAAGAATACGCTAAAAAATTACAAGAGCCTTGATGAAAAAGACTTCTATTTACTAAGAAGTATTTTTTGGATCTACGCATAATAGGATGCCCCCGCCAGTTTATCTGGCGGCGCCTCCAAAAAAGTAGAAGTAAGTAAAAAAAGAATGAAAAGGCAATTTGAAAGGAATTATTTGCGGGTAAAACTAATTTTGGTTTTTTCATTTTGCACGATTTCATTTTACTTTCTTCATAGAGACTATTCAGCCTACCAAAATCAGTTTATTGATATTAATTTTGACGAAACCGAGATATAGGAAGTGCAAACAACTTAAAAACAAAGTTAAAATTGCAATGCATTCAATTAAGTCTTATGCTATTGCTTTTTAACTTATCTATGTGTTACTCATTCTTTTTTGCGTTAAATATAAACACTCATCGAAGGAAAAAATATACTCATTTTTGAAAAAGGCGGCAATGTCGCGAATTTGCTGTAAATTTTAAGTCAAGTTTTTGTGTACTAGGGGGGTAATTGATCTTCCGATATGGAATTTTCTACCCAATAACTTTTTGAAATTTGTGATT
>CAYSZA010000100.1:0-9660 GCA_964435275.1 uncultured Methanosarcinales archaeon
GATCTTAGAGTACGATCTTAAATTACAATCTTAAATTTACATGATATCCCGGATCTTCAGATCTCACTCTTACTTCTTATCCTATATCAGCCTCTTTAATTATTTCGGGAATTTTTTCCATAACATCGGTCGCAAGCAATCCGTTGCCTGCCTTCTCAAAAGCCAGATCTCCGGCTGCTCCGTTAATATATGCAGCACAGGCTGCCGCAAGGAATGAGGGATTTCTGGAAAAAAGCGACCCTGTGAGTCCTGCAAGGACATCTCCTGTGCCTCCTACTGTCATGCCTGCATTACCTGTCCTGTTCAGCAGGGTCTGTTTTCCATCCGAGATGATATCGGTTTTTCCTTTGAGAAGCGTTACAACCCCGTTCTCCTCCGAAAATTCCCTGACGGCTTTGATACGGGGCTCGTGGCTTTCAGGGGTTTCCATATTTCTCAAGCGGGCAAACTCTCCGGCATGTGGGGTTACTATCAGTTCACAGTTGCCTGCAAGGCTCTCGAAGATAGTGCCTGATAGGGCTGAGAGAGCATCGGCATCAAGGACTGCTTTCCTGCAGAAGGGCAGGAGTTTCCGGACTGTTTCCAGGGTTTCCGCCGCTTTTCCCAGTCCCATCCCCATCACGACCACATCGTGGGAGTTTATAAGGTCCACAAGAATGGAAAGGTCTTCCGGGCAGAGAATATTTGAGGAGAGTTTTCTGACGATCAGGTTTGGAGAATAAGATGCCACAATTTCCGCTACAGATGCCGGGACTGCTAAGGTTACGAGATCTGCTCCTGCCTTCAGGGCTGCAAGAGCTGCAAGGGTCGGAGCACCTGAGTAAGGGCCGCCTCCTATAACAAGGATTTTCCCGGAATCACCTTTGTGCCCTTCTGATTTTCGCCTGTGTAGCATAATCAGGTCTCCGGGACCGACATACTGTTCGGCGTCGGCAACTATTCCTATTTCTGCAACCTTTATCATGCCTGTGTATTCTTTTGCTTTTTCGCTCAAAAGCCCTGTTTTCATACGGTGAAAAGTGACTGTAAGCCCTGCACGCACAGCTTTTTCGAAGTTTCCTCCATCAGGGTCGAGTCCTGAAGGAATATCGACCGAGATTACGGGTTTTCCGGCTGTTCCTTCCCGGTTTATAAGGTCGATAGCTTCAGACTCGGGCTCTTTTATCTTCCCCTTTACTCCGGTTCCGAATATGGCATCTACGAGCAGGTCAGCTTCTGAGCACCAGTCCGAAGCTTCAGTTTCAAGCTGGCTTGAGTCTGTTATTTCGAGCACCTGGACGCGACTGAACCTCAGCAGGGAGAAGTTGTGAATAGCTTCTTTCGTTCCTATATCCCTGGCTTTTCCCAGAAGGATTAGCTTTACAGTGTATCCTGAAGAGCCTGCAAGGTGCCTAGCGGCAACGAAAGCATCTCCTCCGTTGTTTCCCCTGCCTGTAATAAAAAGTACCCTGCCGCTTTCAAGCTTTTCCCGTACATGCTGGGCAACAACTGCCCCTGCATTTTCCATTAACTGGACAGGTAGAAGCCCAATGCATTCACAATTTCGGTCTATTGCCTTCATCCTCAAAGAACTGATGCATTTCATAATGATTACCTGCCGGCTTATCTCATTCGGTTTACTATTACCTGTTAAGCTCTCAAAGGCTTTTGCAAGCTTGAATTCTCTGATATATAAACTATTATAGAAATTATTATATATCTCCAGAGTAATTGAAGTAATTTATTAGATTCTTATACCCAGGCGAGTCTGTTTGGTCTTATTATCTATATATGTTGCATTTCGATATAACATAATATACCGGGATTACCGAATTTTCCATAAAAGATATTAACTCCTTAGGAGTATGAATTATAAAACATAATTCCGTAAGAGAATGACTCGTAAGATATGGTTCGTAAAGTATATCTCCTTATGAGTGTTTAATCAGTATGAAAAACAGTCTAAAAAACTGCAGTTCGCCTTAAAGTTAACTAACTGCAGTAAAACGTGAACAGGCAGGATTCTGATCAAATGTTTGCTTTCCTTTGCACGTGTCTGGACTTATATAAAACAGGGAGGACTATTTTTGCTTAACTTTTCAAAAGATGCGGATAGCAATCTTAAAAGTACAGTCAAACCCAGATACCTTGTTCTGGGCAGTGGAAGTGTCGGTTTTGCGCTTGCAAAAGAGCTCAGGGAAAGCAATAAGCTCGTAATTATTGTAGATAAAGACGAAGCTAAGGTTGAGACTCTCAGGGAGGAAGGCTTTGAAGCGATTGTAGGAGATATCTCCGATCCTGAGCTTGTCACTAAGATTGACCTCAAAAACGTTGTCGTTATACTTTTCCTGACCTCGAATAACGAGGCAAACAGAAAGGGTATCGAGAACTTTAAAAGGGTAATTAACCCTGATGTTCAACTCTTTTCCCGAGCTTCAGACATTATCAATAAGGAAAAAATGGAAGACCTTGGGGCAGATTATGTCTTTATGCCTTCCAAGCTTGTTGCAACTTCCCTTTCCCGTTCCCTTGAGAGAGCCGAGTCGGTTCATAGGGGTAACAGGCTTGCGCGGTGGCTGAAGGGAATAAGGGATAAAAGACTTGCCATTGTTATTCACGATAATCCTGATCCCGATGCCATTTCGAGCGGGCTTGCCCTGAAAGAGATTGCAAAAAGCCTCGGGGTAGAAGCTAGCATCCTTTACCACGGCAGGATCGGGCATCAGGAAAACAAAGCTTTTGTAAACCTGCTCGGGATTGACCTTGGCAAGATGGAAGAGCACGACCTAAGAGGCTTCGATGAAGTCGCCCTGATCGATTGCTCCATCCCCGGCGTTAACAACATGGTTCCCCCCAACTCATACGTGGGCGTTGTAATTGATCATCATCCGCCCGGAGAAACCGAGATAAAGGCTGAGTATATAGATATCCGGCCTAATTTCGGGGCAACTGCTACCATAATGACAAAGTACCTGCAGCAGCTTAATATCAATATCTCCAAGACCCTTGCAACGGCCCTGCTCTATGGGATTCGGACTGATACCCAGGATTTCAAGCGGAAGACCGATCCTGCAGACCTCTCGGCTGCTTCCTATCTTTACCCCCTTTCGAACCATGGGATTCTGGATCAGCTTGAGCAGCCCTCAATGGCAATCGAAACCCTTGAAGTGTTAGGGGAAGCTATCAGGAACCGGCAGGTACTGGGAAGTTACCTGCTCTCAAATGTCGGAAACATACGGGATAGAGATACGCTCCCGCAGGCTGCAGACTACCTCTTGAGCCTTGAAGGAATCTCTACGACCGTGGTGTTTGGGGTAACTGAAGACCGCATCTATATCTCAGGGCGCAGTAACGATATCAGAATTAACCTCGGGGAAATAATGCGCCAGGCTTTCGGCGAAGATGCAGGCGGGCACGCAAATTCAGCAGGAGCCCAGATCCCTCTCGGAGTTTTCAGCGCTACGAAAGACCGGCAAACGTTGCTGAGGCTGGTTAATGAAGCTGTGGTCAAAAGATTCCTGAACGCAGTCGGAGTCGAAAGTGCGGGAGAATGAAATTCTCAAGATTTATGAAGCTTTCGAGACGCAGGCAGCAATCACAGAACTGAAGGCGTTGCCTCAAAGCAGCAATCACAGAACTGAAGGCGCTGCCTCAAAATATGAGTAACTTCTTTTCTAAAAATAATAGAGGAAAAAATAATTGAGAAACAAGAGAAGAGGAAATAGAGAAAGCAAGGAAAAAGGCTTTTCTTCCTCTACTTATTCTTCTAAAGCCTTGAATTTTCCTGAAGCTTTAAACTTCTGTTTTTCACGCTTTGAATCTTGAATCCGGTCCGGGAGATCCTCAGTTTGCATCGGGGATTTTTACTTCTATCCGATTACCATTGAGAATATCCTTTTCCGTTACCTGGATTTTTTCTGAGATTGTGACGTTTTCTCCTGTACTCAGGGAATAAGCCGACAGGGCACTGACTCCACCTTTCGTATTTTCAGTCGGGTAAGGTACGGTTATTTCATATGAACCGTTTTCATCTGATACGGCTTTATTCTGGTATGTAAACTTTCGGCCGGTATTCGAGTTGAGCTCAAGGGTAGCAGTAATTGTTTGTTTTGGGCTTGCAGTACCTGAAAGCCTGGCTCCGGGAACAAATTCGAATATCTTGACGTCGTTTTTCTTGTCACTTGTGTTCTCAGGGACAGTACTTTCATGGACAAGCCTCAGATTTCCAAGATTTGTTCCGTCAAGTTCATGCAGTTTATATACCTCAGTATTCATGAACTCTTTTTTAGGAGTGGCAACGGTCTCAAGACCGCTTTTTCCCGTGACTGTTTCAATGTCGAAATACTTCTCGAGATCCTTACCAGCAAGCTCAACAATTGCCCCAAACTTGCCGCTTGCCATCTGCTTGTCGGTTATTACGTACTTTACATTGAGCTTTTCCATAACTGCCTTTGCTTCTTTCTCGGAGTCGGTTGTGAAGAAAAGTGCAGAATCCTGTATACCGGTCTGGAAATTGTTCGAAACTACTGGCCTTTTAGCCAGGTACACGATCCAGTTCCCGTAGTCCCACCAGCTCAAAACCCCGTATTCGGGAGTTTCGGAAGGCTCAAGATAATAAGAAGTTTCAGGACTTGAGGCTTCGAGCCAGCTAAGAGCTTCCTTCCATTCGGGATCAACCGAGCCTCCTTCTTTTGCAAAAGCAAATCCGGCCCATATGCAGGGTACGAACACAAGCCCTATTAGTACCACCGAGGAGACAATTTTGAAGTAGTCAGGTTGAGGGTCATTTTTCGAGCCTGATGGTTTACTTACTTTCGATTTTGATTTTGTCTTTGCCTTTGTTTCTTTTCCTGCCTGAAGCGCAGGCATGGCATTTTTCCCGCTTATCGGCCCGGTTTTCAGTAATTTCCTTATTTCATTCTCAAAGTTAAGGGAGTCAAGCAGAACCCAGAGGAAATATGCGGTAAGGATTGCAACATTTACTGCGAACAGATATGAAAAACGCCTCTGAGAAAGCACTAGATATGCGAAAAATATTGACCATAAAAGGAAAAACACCCCTTCAGGTTTCGATTTTTCTCCTTTCCACTCAAGGCCGGCAAGGAAAAGTCCTCCCAGTGCTGCAGGGAAACAAAGTCCGAGACTTCCCAGCATTGCCGAAAAGGTAAGTTTTCCCTGTGCGGTTAAAAATAAAGGCACTGCTTCGGAAATCGTACCTATATATTCACCTTTTCCCAGGAAGAATCTCACTCCCTCAATCATGAAGGCGTAGGATTCGGCGGAAAAAGTCCTGAGGGATAAAAGCCCTATCCCGATAATCAGTATTATTACAGCTGGATAGTACTTCCAGTCAAGACCTTTTTTCGAGATGTATGAAAGAAAACCCCAGAGAATTATGGTTCCGGCTAGCAGGCTGAATACATAAATCACCTGGAACCAGGAAAGGTACATCGCGCTCATTTCCAGTCCCGGACGCACCGATCCGGCTGAGAGGGGAATGGTAAAAAGAAATGATGCAAGAAGGCTCGTAATAGTACAGATAAGGAGATAGTCAGAGTTTTTCCCGGCCTTAAGGTCGACTGTGCTCTGTATAAACGCGTAAAGTACAATGAAACTAACAAAAACCGGAGCACCTATCCATGTAAAGATCAGGAGTGCGAAGAAAAGCCCGGATGCTCCTGCGGAGGCTAACGACTTCATAAGCTTCTTTTCAGAAGAGATGTTTCTGAGAGAGGTCAGGGTAAGAGCTTCCTCTCTTGCCCATTTTAAGGCAAGTATAAAGAGCGCATAAGCTGAGGTTGCGAGAAGAGTTTCTGCTACGTGATGGTCAACTGCTCCAAACCGGGATATATATACGTGTGCTGGAAGAACTGCAAAAATGAAGGCTCCAAGAAACGCGGTTTTTCTGTTAAATACCGAGGCAGCTGCAATGTACAGCGGAATTATTGTCAGAACTCCAAGAAGGACTGGTAGCAGGGCTCCTGCAAATTCGACAGTGTGCAAATCCGGCTGTCCTCCTCCCAGGATATTTGCAAGCAGCCCTCCTAAAAGGTCAAAAAGAGGCGGCCACCCAATCTCAAAACCGTGGGGATAATTGATATAAGAATCGAAATTAAGGGAGTGGGGAAAATTGGAAGCTGTATAAATAATGCGCCGCATATGATAAAAGTCATCATATCCATTGAAGGTTATGCTTCCGTTTGCAGTAACCGAGGCATATGACAGCATGCGCATGAGAAAAGTAACTATCACAACTGCGGTCAGAGAAATAATACTGAATTTTAAATTATTACCGGGCCGTTTTACCACCGGGCATCCCATACCTTTGTTCGTTGTAACCATCTCTTTCAGATTTTATACGTTTGCTTTATTGTACTTTTAAGTAAAGTAATCTTTGATAGTATTGAATTAATATAATAACTTTAAGGTTCTTCCATCCCAACGGAAGATGATTACACCTGGTTGTCAGTCTCATCTGGCAAGTATTATATATACCTCTCCTAATGTTGATATGCATTTTTCAATATACTTATAACCTGAGCTTAATGAATTGTTAAAATTGTGGAGAAGAGCTGTTATTACTTATAAAAGGTTTGTTATAACTGACAGGAGACTTAACACTACTAATAAACGGTCTTATGTCGCTGGTAAACCTCCCTGGTAGTGTAAATAAAATATTTGATAACACCGACGTAAATAAAAATATTTGATAACACCGACGTAAATAAAAATATTTGATGATACTAACAAGATGTCCGGTATTAATAATAAAAGCTCTGATACTACCAGTAAAACGATCTGGTACTACTGATGAAGGATAGGTCAGAAATCCCTACATTAAAAAACAAGATACGTACGATTCCCACCACTGGGGAACTCATGTCTGAATTTGACTTCAGTAGCCTTTTAAACCTGTTTAAACCCTGAAACAAGTGAGAAACCGATGAGAATAGCTATATTTCATGATTATTTCGGAGCGATTGGCGGCGGAGAAAAGCTTGTGCTGATGCTCGCAAAATACTTCAATGCCGATGTTATCACTACTGACTTAAACACGGAATCCATAGAAAAAATGGGCTATTCAGATATCCATATAATCAGCCTTGGAAAAACTCCAAAAGTGCCTCCTCTGAAGCAGATCTCCGCGTCCTTTCACTTTGCGACCTGTAATTTTTCAAAAGAGTATGATTTCTTCATCTTCTCCGGAAACTGGGCACATTTCGCTGCAAAGAAACATAAGCCCAACCTGTATTATTGCCACACTCCTACAAGGGCTTTCTATGATCTTTACGATACCTTTATCCAGAGGCAGTCCCTCTTGATCTCAATTTTCTTCCGGACCTGGGTTATGCTTCACAGGCCAGTTTCCGAATACTATCTTTCTCATATATGTAAAATCGTAACCAATTCCAGGAATACTTCAAAAAGAATAAAAAAGTATTTCCAGAAGGATGCTGAAGTTATCTATCCCCCGGTGGATGTCTCAAGATTCACCTGTAAGGAGTATGGAGATTTCTGGCTTTCAGTAAACCGCCTCTATCCTGAAAAAAGAGTTGAAATTCAAATCGACGCATTCAAGAAAATGCCCGAAGAAAAACTTGTCATTGTTGGTGGATATTCAGAAGGAGACCATGCAAAAGGTTACGCAAAGAATATTATTGACAATCTACCGGAAAATGTAAGGATTCTTGGGGAAGTATCTGAGACGGAACTACTTGACCTTTATTCCCGCTGTAGAGGTTTTATCTGCACAGCCATGGATGAAGATTTCGGGATGACGCCTGTGGAAGCTATGGCAAGTGGGAAACCTGTAGTGGCTGTAAATGAAGGTGGATTTAAAGAAACGGTAATTGACGGGAAAACAGGTGCGCTTGTAGAAGCTGATGCTCAAAACATTATCAGGGCAGTAAAGGATATCTCAAAAAATCCATCAAGGTATGGAAATGAATGCATTAAAAGAGCAGCTGTTTTCGATCTCTCAAATTTTGAAAACGCTATGAAAAAGAGTATTGTTCATGAAAATGAAAAAAGATATCGCTCACGAAAATTGGTCTAACAGCAGGTAATCCTGTAATCATAAGGCTTTATCAATAAAGTGTAATTTTCTTCCGTTCTGGCAAGTAGCAACAGGAGATATTAGTTTGAATCTGGGTTTAATTCTCGAACTGGCAAAAAGGGATATTACTGAAAAATACTCCGGATCTACTCTAGGAGTTTTATGGAACTTTATCTATCCACTTGTGGACATTTTCATCTTTACCGTTATATTTTCCAATCTTATGGGGTCACGTTTGCCCGGGTCCTCGTCAGTCTATAGTTATGGGTTCTATCTCACTTCCGGTGTAATTACGTGGAATGCCTTTTCGAATACGGTCTCAAGGACAGCTACCGCTTTTCTGGACAAAAAACATATAATCTCCAAAGTGAAGGTTGATCTTGCTTCATTTCCCCTTTATATTGCAATCTCCGAGAGCATTACTTTTGTAGTCACAATGGGAGTATTCCTGTTTTTGCTCTTAATTAGCGGGTACGGAGTAGAACCTTTAATCTTATTTGTTCCATTAATATACCTGGTACAGCAGATTTTTGCCTATGCTCTGGGATTCTTTATCGGAACACTTGTAGTTTTCATAAGGGACTTAAAAGAAATTATAAGAATCATACTCCAGTTCTGGTTCTGGTTTACACCAATTGTATATGTTTACGATATACTTCCGGACTTTGTTAAGGAGCTTATGGTTTACAACCCGGCATTTTCATTCATCAATGCCTATCATAGTATCTTTATATATAAACAGAGTCCGAATTTAGAATCTATTCTCTATCTGTCTCTGTTGAGCCTTGCAATCCTGCTGTCCGCAGGGGCTGTTTTCAAAAAGCTTGAAAAAGATGTTCGGGACTTTATTTAAAAAATAGTGAGTTGTGAACCAAAAATGATGCGAGTAACAGGTGTTTCAAAAAAATTCAAGTCATATCATTCTCCGGCTGACAGGCTCAAGGAAATTATTTTCCGAAAGAGATACCATCGTGAAATCATTGCGCTGGAAGATATTTCTTTTGAAGTACGAGAAGGTGAAACGCTTGGAATTGTAGGGCAAAACGGTGCAGGCAAATCTACAATCTTGAAAATTCTTTCTGGCATCCTGCTTCCTGATACAGGCTCAATAGAAATTGATGGAAAGATTACCGGAATACTGGAGCTCGGCACAGGCTTTAATCCTGAGCTTACAGGTATTGAAAATATTTATATGAACGGAACTTTCCTCGGGATGACCAGAGCAGAAATTGATCAGAAAAAATTGGAAATAATGGATTTCGCTGAACTGGGCGATTTTATCTATGAACCCATTAAAACTTACTCCTCAGGTATGTTGATGAGACTTGCCTTCTCAATTGCAATACACGCAGAGCCCAAATGTTTCCTTGTAGATGAAGCCCTATCTGTGGGGGATGCTTATTTCCAGCAGAAATGTATGAGAAAAATTATTGAGTTTAAAAACAAGGGCGGCTCCATTATTTTTATATCACACGATATGAACGCTGTAAAGGTGTTATGTGACTCCGCAATACTGCTGGATAAAGGTCGTATCCTTGATTATGGTGAACCAAAGACTATTGTCGATTTCTACTACGGTATGATATTAAAGAAGTCACACATGGGAGATACTGAAGTCGAGGTCA
>CAYSZA010000101.1:0-9644 GCA_964435275.1 uncultured Methanosarcinales archaeon
TCTTCTTCAGGCTCTTCTTCAGGCTCTTCTTCAGCTTCTACTGTTTCTTCAGCAGGAGCCTCTTTCCTGGATTCGGCTTCGGGCTCAAGCTCTGGTTCGGATTCAAAAGTTTCTTCCAGAGCAGCTTCTTCAATCCCGGCTTCCTCTTCAGGCTGCAGTTCCTCTTCAAACTGGAGTTCTTCTTCAAGCTGGAGTTCTTCTTCAAGCTGGGTTTCCTGTTCAGGTTCAGGCTCTTCTTCAATCCCGGCTTCCTCTTCAGGCTGAGGTTCCTCTTCAAGCTCAGGTTCTTCTTCAAACTGGAGTTCCTCTTCAGCAAACTCCTCACTCTCGGGCTCGAATTCTGCCTCTTCTCCGGGGACCTCTTCTTCGGGCTCAAATTCTTCGAGCTCTTCAGGTTCGGAAACTTCCTCAAAAGAAGCCTCAAAGGCAGATTCAAAGTCAGCTTCGTCTTCAAAAGCCTCTTCTTCAGCTTCTTCTTCGACTTCTGCTTCAATTACTTCTTCTATGGTTTCCCCTTCCACTACTTCTGCCTCAGCCTCTTTAATTAGCTCTTCAAGCTCCTCACACTCAGGAGCCTCTTCATCAGCAGCACAGGCTTCAACAGTTTCCTCGGAGAGTCCTTCCTCAAGCTCCTCAGCTTCCTCAATAACCTCTTCTATGACTGCTGCTTCTGGAGCATATTCAAGAGAAGGTACGGCTTCCACGGCTTCAGTCTCACTCTCTGCAGCCTCTTCTTCTGGCTCCTCAACAGGCGTTTCAAACTTCTTTCTCAGGACTGCCTGCTGAATCTCAAGGATCTCTTTACAGCCCTTCTTTACAAGTTCGAGACCTTTCTTAATTTCTTCTAGAGTAAGATGCCCGTCCATCTGGAGCAGAGTAATTTCCCCGTCCTGTGTCATTGCAACAGGAAAATCAGCCTCACCATAATTGTCCTCTTCCTTGTTGAGATCAAGTACTATCTTCCCGTCGACTTTTCCAAAAGCACAGGAGGTTACCAAGCCTTTCATAGGAATGCCTGCATCGGCCAGAGCTATGCTTGAAGCATTGATTGCTGCTGTCCTTGTCCCTGCATCGGCCTGGAGCACTTCCACAAAAATATCAATTGCTGTTTTCGGGAAAAGTTCTGCCATAATTACCGGCTCAAAAGCCTCTCTGGAAACTTTTGAAATTTCAATACTCCGCCTGCTGGGTCCCGGCCTGGCGCGGTCTTCTACGGAAAAAGAAGCCATATTATATTTGTAACGAATAACTGCAGTATCTGCGCGCTGTGAGCGGCGGGGGTGTGCTTCTCTCGGGCCAAATACGCCTACGAGGATCTTGTTCCTGCCCCATTCAAGATAACATGAACCGTCGGCTCGCGAAAGCACGCCGATCTCAATTTTCATGGGCCTGATCTCATCCTCATGCCTCCCGTCAAGGCGCAGCCCATCATCAGTGATTAATTTTTCAGGTTTATCACTCATACTTTAATCTCCAAAAAACTCCTAAAACAACTACTTTACAGAAGCTTCCCTAAAATCCCTTATTGACTTCCGGAATTCAGTTCTTCGGGTCCAGCAACACATCGATCTTCCTGTATATCTCTTCGGAATGATCTTCTTTTGGCAACTTTACCTCTTTCTTCCCACTTTTGAAAAACTTGGCGGGCCTGGGCTCTTTCTGCCTGCTCCGCTCACTTTTCAAAAAGTTATATATCCTGTCTGTTAATCCGGAACGCTGGGCCTCGGCTTCGATCTTCCGGAGAGCCTTACTCAGAAGCTCCACATCCTCGTCCCTTCCATCAATCCATATTCTGCCGTTCTGGCCAACGAAAATGCTGCAGTTAGTTTCTTTCTTCAGCATTGAGATCATGGAACCGCCATGCCCTATCACACGTGGGACTTTCACAGGCTCAACTTCAACAATCTGGCCTGTTTTAAGTTTATGGAAGTTCGAATCCCTCAGGGCAAGTTCGACTTTCATAGAACTGTCTACATCTCTTACTCTGAGGATTACAGAGTCGCCCACGTCCAGAACTTCAGGCATCTCCCGGGATTCTATTCTTCTGGGATACTCGGACACATGGAACAGGCCGTCATAAGGAGAAGCAATGTCCATTATCCAGTTGGATGGCGTAACCACAATAACGATCCCGATCACCACATCATTTACGGAAGGGATATAGGCTCCCGCAAGAGGGATCACTCCAACTTTATCCTCTTTGAGATTTTCAATACCACAAAATAAAGAATAGATCTTGTCGTTCTTGACATAAGTCCCGTATCCGGCTTTTTTTGAATTCTCGGATAGCAGGTCACCAGGGATCACTATTTTTTTATCCATCCAACATCCTCTTATAAAAGTTTAGTTTGAGCCTCTCCCTTCGTAAGATGATTTATAAGAGCGTAAAAATCAGTCTGGACTCCTGCCGGGATTCTTACCACTGCAATCCAGGAGCCGTCACGCTGCCATTCTTCTTTCGTAATGCTTCCTATCTTGGAAATATCTCCGTATGCTTTGGGAGCATATTCGGGAGGGATTTTCACAGCAATACTGATCTCTTCAAAGCGTATAGGTATAAGCGGGCGAATGGCTTTCATTGTGATATTGACCAGCTGATCCACGCTTTTTAAGGGGTCTATGTGCACCTTTGCCTCTTCCATCGCCTTTTCAATCCTTGCTGGAGGATGCGGTGCTTTTGTCTGGGGGTTTATTGCATTTCGGGAAATGGTATAGATAACTTTTCTCTTTTTTTCCTCAAGCATGCGTTTTCTCTGTTCAGCAGTAAGCTGAAGCTCCCCGCTTTTCAGGATTACTGCAGCAATTCTGAAGGGGTCCGTTGTCTCAAAAGCATTGAGAATATCGGACTCTGCTGCCCGGTCCCCTCGGTTTGCATCTTCGAAGATAGTTTCAACCGCCAGGATATCTTCAAGGCTTATGTCTTCTCCTCGCTTGTAGGCCAGAGCCCCTTCGGGCTCGACCAGGACTTCGAAGTGTTTGCTGCCTCTTTTAAGCCGCGCAGTCACTGCCTCGTCCAGGGACACCATTTTCAAATACCTTCTCCAAAATATAATTTTGAGAATCCGAAGATTCTCTGAGTACTCACTCTCAACTATATATAGATTTTATTCTTTGTGTTCAGTTCCCTTGTGTTTCTCAAGGATCTGCTGAACATAATTCTCAACTTCTTCAGGAACTAATTTCCTGAATTTCTTATCCTGAAGCGAAACAACACCAACCTCAAGGGTAGACGCATCAAACTTGCCTTCGGCAGCCCTGTATAGTGCGTCCATACCAAGCAGGATAGCCGCATCAATATTCATGTCTTCCCTGTAATCCGCTTCAAAGACCTCAACGACCGCATTTCTGCCAGCTCCGATTGCTGTTGCCTTGTATTCCAGAAGAGCACCACTCGGGTCAGTCTCAAAAAGCCTGGGCAGGTTGTCGTCCACACCTGCAATAAGGAGGGCGGTCCCGTATGGGCGAACTCCGCCGTACTGAGTGTAAGTTTGCTTGTGGTCGCAGATTTTCTTGGAAATTACCTCCACACCTATGGGTTCATCGTAAGAAACCCTGTTGACCTGCGCTTCTACACGGGCTCTGTCAACAAGGGAGCGGGCATCTGCTACAAGCCCTGAGGTTGCGGCTCCTATGTGGTCATCAATCTGAAAAATTTTTTCGATCGATTCGGCTTCCACGAGCCTGCTTGTTATTCGCTTGTCAACCAGCAGCACTACCCCATCAGCTGCCTTGATCCCCACGGCTGTTGTTCCCCTCTTGACCGCTTCGCGGGCATATTCTACCTGAAAAAGTCTTCCATCAGGGCTGAAAACCGTAATTGCCCTGTCATAGCCCATCTGTGGTGCCATCTGCATATTCCGTATCTCCGTTTCTATTCTATTATTGTTTCCAATCTTCCCGGCAAGAAAAACCGGTCTTTCTTCCTTTAAGGATCTCTGTCCGCAGGCTCGTCAGCTAAATCACCACCTTCCCCAAAAAGGCTTTGGTCAGTGATCATGAGCTGTGCGGATATCCCGAGAATTCAGGAGCTTAAAGTCCCCGACCCAGCATTCAGGTAAGGAAACCAACTTTTGATTTCCTATAACGTATTTCTTCCTTATTAGAGTTTTTAACCTTTTATTCGGAACTTCCGATCCTGACAGATTTCTTCGGGCGAAACCCGTGGAAAATACTCCAGTTACAGGGAATTCAAAAGCACTCCTACCCTGCAAAGTACATCTTCCAGGATCTTGATTCGCATACTTGAGAGACCTTTTTAACGACTTTTTAAGGTCCAGTTCCAATGTTAACTAAGTCCGTTAATAAAGTGTATTTACTCAGTTATAATGCTTGTGAGACCCGAATTTTTCCGGTGTTTAAAGCAGGGTTCTGGTATGGTTGTGGAAGGATTTAAGCTTCCACTGCTTTACTGTATTCGGTTATCGTATTCGGGTTTCAGTATGCTTTCCAATCAGTCCCGCAAGTGCCGGATTTGATCTCCGGAACAGTTATTTTTCCTGTGAATAAGTCCTGCCAATCAATATTATACTTTGTTACATTAATATACTCATTCATCATAGTATATATTAGACAGCATCCCGATAGTTTATTAAATAGTTTCCCGACTGCTTTAGAGATAAAGCTTTTTAACCCGGGGACTAAAAAGCAACTCGAGGAAAACTGCTCAATCTGCTTTCCTGAAACCTGTTGTTGGCTTTCCTGAAGCATGAATTTAGCTTGCCTGGTCCCTGCTGGTATGTATCTTTCCTGAAGCCTTCTTGCTTATTTACTCTTCAGCCGTTCTGGATTTTATCCTGACGTCGAGTTCAAAAGCCGTATGATTCTGAAGAAATTTCTCAGTTGCCCTTTTAACCGTGCCCGAAGTCCCAAGTATATGCAAAGTTGCCCTTTTTCCGTTGACCCGGGTGAGAGTTGCCAGGGAAGCCCTTGTTTCTTTTACCTTCATATGGGAACACTGGATAATACCTTTCCAGTCTTCAAACCCCAGCACCTTGATATCACATTCACTGGTAGTGACATCTCCAAGCAGGGAGGATGCCGAGGACATGACCTCTTTTACCAGATCATTCCTGCTGACTGGTCCCTCGGAAATCAGCTCAAAGGCCAGATAGCGTTTTTTCGCACGAAGTGAAGGAAGTAAGCGCTTCAAAAGTAATCTCCCTCCTCCAGAACTTCGATACCTTCCCTGATATATCCGGGACGAGGTCGGTTTCTTGAGATTATTTTTTCGGGCACAGTTGTCAAGGCTTCAAGAGCCTCGTCCTCTTCAAGCCCGCAGATTTCAGCCAGAGCAAGAGTTTCCATAGGAGAGCGAAGATCAAAACAGGACATCGCGTCGCTTGAAAGGACAAGGGAAACATCGTATTTTCGGGCAAGGTCAAGATTTGCCCTGAGATCCGACAACAGGCGAACGCGCCTTGGGCCTCTTGAATAAAGGAGGGGCCTTAATGTCAGGCCGATTGCTACGTTGTTCTCAGCTGCGGCCTTTGCAAGCACCTGGTTTAATCCGCTGCTCTTATCAAAAGCCGGATGGTTCAGGATATCTACTCTTGAATTTTCCAGCGCAGCCCTGTTAACGGCTTCGGAGCCTCCATGTACTATCAGGACATCCACGGACTTTCGGAATTTTCCGATAAGCCCGTGAAGCTTCGAAGGATTTTCCTCTGCAAGCTCGATTCCGCTGAAAATCTCAAATTCGCCAGTAGAAGGTAATACAGGCCGAGATTGAGAAAGTTTATCCGAGTGGTTTGCAACCGCAAGCCCATTGTATCCCAGGTGCCGGGCAAGGGCAGCAAGCTGCTCAACCGTGTTTTCCCCGTCAGGCACTGCATGAACGCAAAAATCGTAGAATTTCGGTTTACCCAAACAATTCCTCCACTATAGCTCCGGCTTTTTCCCGGTTCTTCGGATAAGTTTCGATCTTGACTTTTGCAGTGATCGCATCCGAGGAACTGGTCAGCCTCACCTGCTGCAGGTATGCAGCCTGCTTGTCAAAGCGGAGATGGAAGACCTGGTCATCGTCCAGCCTTTCAGGCATTTCTTCCCTGAGTCTTGCTACGTCTTCTTCGGAAAATCTTTCCCGGACAAAGCGGGCAAATCCCAGACAATCTGCCTTTCGTTTAAGCTGTACGCTCAGGATGGTAATGGGATTCCCATGGTGCCCTTCAGCCTGGAGCTCTTCAATCAGTTTGCTACCTTCCCGTACGCCGGCACCGGATAAAAAAAAGTCCAGAGCCGCACGGACTCTGGATACGTCTTCGGTTGCGTGGGCGATCACACGCAGTATTATGTGATGAATCACTTGCCTCGACTCTTGTTTGCACGGATACTCGGTCTGGTCTTTTCAGTACCTTTTCCGCGTGTAGACATGCCTCTGCCCTTCCGGCCGGCACTGGTCTTGCCCCTTGCGGCTCTGTCCCTGACCGATGGATCACATACCCAGTTCAGGTTCTTGTCGCTCTTTATTACAGGGTGGTGGGGGTCTACAAGAATGACTTCAAACCACTTGTTCTTTCCATCCTCGCCTACCCAGTAGGAGTTCAGGACTTCAAGGTTCGGGTATTTGCGGTCTGCACGGGCTTCGGCAATCCTCTGAATGCTCATGCCGCCTGTGATCTTGTTCACTCCCATTTTCTGGGTTCTTCTTCCACGGTTGAACCTTGTTTTACCAAGCCCTCCGCGGCGTACCTTCACCCTGACGACGACAATGCCCTGTTTGGCCTTGTATCCAAGGGAGCGTGCCCTGTCAATCCTTGTGGGCCTTTCAATTCTGGTCACGGACCCCTGCTTTCTCCAGACCTGCATACGCTCCCAGCGGAGCTCGTTCACGTAAGTTTCATCAGGGTTTTTCCATGCATCACGTACGTATGTGTAAAAAGATTTTACCAATTTAAACACCAAGTTTCACTTTTGTTTCACGGTTCAGCCCTGCCTGCAGGACCACATTCCAACGGGACCTAATCCCGAAAATGAAACATGCGATAAACTGAATCATTTGATTTAAAGCTTTGCCCGTACAAAAGCTCTTTTAAAGGAAGAAATTCACAAGTAACGAAATATTATTATACTGTAAACAATGTTTACATTCCGGGTTAATATGAGGCTTCACTGGATTGATGCTTTAAAAGGAATGGGAATTATGCTCGTGGTATTTGCACACCACAGCTTGCCGGTAGCACTTGATACATACATTTTCTCATTTCACATGCCACTTTTCTTTTTCATCTCCGGGTTCCTGTTTGACTTCGGGAAATACGCAGGATCGGCTGAAAGTTTTGTAAAGGGGAGGTTCAGGTCGCTTATTGTGCCTTATATCAGTTTTGCACTTCTTACCTGCCTGTTTTACTTTTTACTTGATGCAGCATTCCAGCCAGGAGTAACAAATATTAAGTTTTTCGAAGCTGACGCTCTCTACGGCGTTTATTCCATTCTCTATGCACTCGGTCCCATGATCTCTTATAATCCGCCTCTCTGGTTCCTGACCTGTCTTTTCATAACTGAGTTACTCTTTTACGGGTTTGCAAGAAAATATTACCCGGAACCGAAAAAACTTATATTCTGGCTTACAATAGCCGGAATGATCGGATACCTTTACTCGGTTTATATACCATTCAGGCTGCCCTGGAATGCGGATGTGGCTCTCTCGGCCGTGGTCTTTTACGGAGCCGGAAACCTGTTCAGGAAATTCGTACAGCCAGACGAAGGCAGGCCAGAAAGAAAATTTGATGGTTTCTATTTAAGGTCAGGCTCGAGATCAGGAAGAATTCTCCAGGTTGAGGACATTCTCCCTGGCATCTTTATCCTTCTAAACCTGCTATACCTTGGTTACCTTCTGGAGTTTCCAACGGCCGAGAAAGTTAATATGAACGTGCTGAAGTACGGTAATTTCTTTTCATACTATCTGCTGGCTTTCTCAGGAATCTTTGGTTTTGTATACTTATTCAAAAAGATAGGGAGTTCAAAGATACTGGAGTATTATGGGAGAAACAGCCTGATTGTGCTGGCGCTTCATTTTCCTCTAAAAGATGTCCTGACAAAACTGGCAATTCTCAGTTTTGGAGTCGATCTTGAGTACTTCTATTATAATGTGGCTTTTGCTTTGAGCTTAACTGTACTGAATCTTCTTTTCCTGGTGCCTGTAATTTGCCTTATTAACAATTATTTCCCTTTTCTGGCGGGAAAGAAGAGTTCTTCAGTCGGATTTGAGGGTCTCAGAGTTTATTTCAAGAAATTTGTAGATTAAAGAGTTTATTCTCAAATCAATTTGTTTTAAGATCAATTTGTTTCAAACCAACTTATTCTAAAATAAATTCAAAAAATAGAATTATTTCAGAGCTCATATCTCTATATTATTAAACCATATAGTGAATTTTGTTCCCTGATCTCTTTCAAGCTTTATACAGCCGTCGATCTGTTTAACAAGGATATGTACAAGCTGGAGTCCAAGAGATTCGGTGTTTTCGAGATCTATTTCTCCAGGGATGCCTTTTCCATTATCCGATACTTCAAGGATGTAGTCAAAGACTTTTTCTTCCGTACAGTCATTTACCGGGCCGGGAATATCAATCACGACGGCAGTAGAAGTTTCAGTTCTGCGAAGGTTTATCCGGATCTTGCCTTCCTTGCGGTCAGGAAAAGCATGCTTAAAAGAGTTTGAAACCAGCTCGTTTACAATAATCCCCAGAGGAATTGCAGTATCCATTCCAAGATAAACCTGTTCAAGGTTCAGCTTGAAACCGATATCCTTATTTCCAGGATTATATGAGCCGAAGAGGTCTTCAGTTAGTTTTCTGAGATAGGCTGCAAAGTCAAGAGTATCGAGTTTATCGCCTTTATACAACTCTTCATGAATAAGTGCCATAGAGATTACTCGATTCTGGCTTTCCATAAAAGCTTCGACAACTTCCGGAGTTTTACAAACCTCAAGGTGAGAGAAAGTTTCTGCCTGAAGGTCAAGCAGGGATGAGATAACCTGCAGATTATTCTTAATCCTGTGATGAATTTCCTTTATGCGAATTTTCTCCAGATTTGCCAGGGCTTCTTCAGCTTCTTTTCTCTCTGTAATATCATATATCGCACCCTGGTACTTATCCGGATTTCCGTTCTTTCCAGGAATCTTCTGGTAAATTTCGTGAACCCACTTCGTTTTCCCATCTCTGCGAATTATCCGGAAATCTACTTCTCCATCAGTTTTATATGGAGAATTCCGAACCTTTTTTTCTTCTTTATAAATATTGGGCAGGTCCTCAGGATGAATTATATCCTTCCAGCGATGTTTAGTCATAAACTCATCTTCGCTGTATCCAGTAATCTCTTCAACAGTCCCATGAAGAAATACCGGATTGAAATTCTCATCTGCCTGAAAAGCGATCCCTTTAAAGTTCTCTATAAATGAGCGATATCTTTCTTCACTTTCCTTTATTTTCTGCTGGGCGAGCTCACTTTCGGTAATGTCCTGAATTATTCCCTTTATCCGAACAGGGGTATTTTTCTCATCAAGAATAATCTGGGATTGCATATGGACTGTGCGTTCTTCCCCGTTAGCCCTGATTATCCTGTAATTAATACTGTAAGGTTTTCCATTGATAGCTTCTTTAGTTGCATTATCAAAATAATCTCGATCATCGGGGTGTAGATAATTTAAG
>CAYSZA010000102.1:0-9628 GCA_964435275.1 uncultured Methanosarcinales archaeon
ATCTCTTTTATTTACTGTAATTAATAATAATCAATCGGATTATATAAGCATATCTCCCATTTTATAATCTAAAGCTATAATTCCGTTTTTACAGTTTGCTACCTTGTGATGTCTCAACTTGCAAATAGCTGATTTTTAGTAGATGCATATTCTTCAACAAATTTGAACAACCGTTTTTATTGTACTCGATTTTTTACTTCAAGTACGCAAGTCCTAAAAATCTGAACTAAGAAGAAAGATTGGTAAAACACCATAGTTGCGGCATTTTCTGGTCTACTATAAGAAGGAGCTTAACCTATATTTCTTCATTAATTATCTTTGATTCTATCGCTTTTTTATTTAAGTTGAAAGTCCTCACTTTTTTGGAACTTTGCGTACTTAACCTAATAAGTGCTTAACCTAATAAGTACGCAAAAGTGCGTATATTTAATTTAGAGTTTTTTAAAACCTTCTTTTCTAGAGAAGGTTTATAAATAACTAATAACAATTATTATAGTGGTTATAACAAAAATTATTAAGGTGATACATGACTCGATCTATAGTAAGTTTATATTTAGATGACGATTTGGTCAAAGAACTGGATCACGTACGTGAAGATTTCTCACGATCTTCGTATGTGCAACACACGCTAAAGAACGCTTTAAAGGTTAAAAGAGACTCTTAAAAGGGAAATAATAGAGAAAATAAACTCAGTTAAGATGTAACGAACAAAACAAACGAATGAGCATAGGTTAAAGGGAGAGATATAGAAGAGCTGCAATCTTCTATATCTTGACGTGAAATGGTATATTGCGTAATATCACGTTCTGTTTTAGAAACGTCGTGTTTTTATTTATACCTTTTTACGGTCACCCGCTTTAGCTTTTGCTCTCAAAAAGAGGGAAAGTAATGAGAAAAGTTAAAACGATTGGTCAGGTGTTAAATACAGAATCTCCTGACCATGACAGGATATTAATCGAGAGATATTTTGAGAATGTATTCTATGAGTTGGATGCAGACTCACAGTTGGCTAAGGAAATGTTTCAAGCGTTTCCGTTAGCCATGATAAGACTTGGTGATACTACACTGACTAGGGAGGGATACAGTGACCTCCTGTGATGTGGTAGATAAAATCAAAAACGAACTTGATATTGCTGATGAACATCAGGGGTTTTATGAAAATAATATCCTAAATGATTTAGAAATTAAGATAGCCTTAGATATTGACATTTTACTAGAGCTTATTTTTGATAGGAATATTTCTAAAACCCTAAATGACGCTTTTGTTAAAATCGACAACAGGCAGACTCCTTTTTGGGATAATGGTAAATTCCTTTATTTACCTGTTTCTGTTATTGAGATAACTGTAGAGACTTCGGGAACTGAGATTTCACTACCGACCCTGTATGATATTCTTACGGAGAACGGGTACAAATCAGAGGGTTGGACTCCGACCTATTATGGTAGTATTGCTAAGGATAGTCGGGAGCTTGCACATATGAGGTGGAAGCAATGATAGAAGAACTATCCCTAGATGAAATTAACAAGCAAAAAAATGAGTTCAAAAGTAGGAGGCTATCTCTTCCCTTACCTCCTTCTCATTTTATCTGTGTTTTTTGTGATTGGTGCGGGAATCTTACGGATGGATACGAAGATTACCAGATTATGGGTGCTTTATGGTTGATTTCTTCCTTTTGTAATTATAAGGTAGAGGTGAAATTGAAGCAGGGGACTGTAAGACCGAACCTATTCATCCTTATATTTGGGCAATCTACGAAATCAAGAAAGTCCACAGTAGTGCAGAAGACAAGGGAAGTCTACGAACACGTAACAGGCATTCTATTACCGAACGAAGACTTTTCTATTGAAGGGTATCTAGAGAGTTTGGGTAAGAATCCACAACAACACCATGTCAGGGATGAAGCGGCAGGACTTTTGGCTAAGACTCATAAGCAATATAATGAAGGCTATCAGGAGTTGGAATGCGCTGTCTACGACGGTCAAAGTTTCAAGAAAACGCTTGCATCAAAAGGGAATAAAGAGCCTAAAGAGTTCAATATCACTGATCCGTATGTCACAAAATTGTATGCGACAACGCCAGATAATTATGTAAAATATATGCAGGTTGAAGATTTTACCTGCGGTAGAGAAATCCGAAATCTTTTCTGTTTCCCTAATTATCCTAAAGACAAAATGCCCCTTGCTCTTGAAGAAACGGCAGATGAGTTCCGATGGTTAGAAGTGTGCTACAGGGCATGTCAAATATATGACTTCATTCAGGATAAAAAAGAAATCACCTTTTCTTTTGATCCCGAAGCACTTGAATACTACAGTAATATCACTTCAAAACTTGAAGACGAAGTGGACAAAATAGATGACGATTTGCTATGTTCAGCGGTCGGTAGGTCTCAAATCCATATACTTAAAATAGCAATGCTTTTGGAATTGGGTAAGGAGGAAATTAGCACAACCATAACGAAGGAAAGTATAGAGATTGCGGCGGGAGCTGTAATTAACTATTTTATCCCGACTCTGAAAAATGTCATTAACCGGCTTCAAGAGGACATAAAAAACAATCAAGTTGAGAAGGTTATTTCTATTTTGAGAAGAGCAGGCGGTTCTTTACAGCACACGCAGGCACTTCATAATTCAAAATTGAAGAAGAAGGAATTTGATGAGGTAATTGAAACTCTTATTGATTCAAAAACAATAAAGAAAGTTATTGAGAAGCAAAAAAGGCTGTTATATTATATCCTTACCGAAGCTCAATTGAATCTTGATAATTTTGAGAATCTCTCAGATCACCAAAATCCCCAAAATCACGGAGTCTCTCAGAGTAAAGAAAATAATATAGTTAATAATAATATAAAAATAAATAAATATAATAATGATAACTCTTACAATTCTGGGGGGGAGTCGGTGATTTCGGGGATTTCTGAGATTTCAGAGAGTCAGGAGGAACTATGATTTCTCTTGATTTTTATAATGGGGAAATTATAATTCGTTCGTCTTATGACTATAAATATAGGATTAAGGAGGAACTCTCGTATAGGGTATGGGACCCAACTCTTAAAGTGTGGAAAACGACAGTAAATCACCTTGATGAAGTAATAGATAAGTTTCCTGAAGCGAGCCTAAGTGAAAATCTTAAGGCTTTCATGCTACATCAGAAAAAAATAGCCTCACAGTCAAGGGCTATGGAGAGTACAGGTGAGTTAGATTTAGGAGATTTCGGGAAGGGAAAAGAAATATTACCGTTCCAGAAAGCTGGACTCGAATTTATTGAAATGACAGATGGTAGAGCACTGTTAGGTGATGAGATGGGTACGGGGAAGACCATTCAATCGCTAGGTTACATACAAATCCATCCTGAACAAAGACCTGCTATAATAGTCTGTCCTGCGTCTGTAAAATTTAATTGGAGAAATGAAATAAATCAGTGGTTGACCACTACTGAAAACGTAGTGGTTATTAATAAAAACGAGGACATTACCGAAGCTTCCATCGTTGTAATCAACTACGATATTTTGAAAAAATGGCTCCCTCGCCTGCAAGCAATCAATCCCCAAATAATCATTTTTGATGAATCACATGTACTTAAGAATCGTAACGCGGCGAGAACAAAAGCAGCAGTTGAGTTATCGAAGAATGTCAACCATGTTATTGCATTGACAGGTACGCCAATCCTTAATAAACCTGTTGAATTATTCTCACAAGTGAATATTGTAAATCCAAGAGCATATCCAGAGAAGAGTTTTTTTCCTTTTGCTCAAAAATACTGTAATGCTCATAAGACGGAATACGGTTGGGACTTCTCTGGGGCGAGTAATATTCAGGAGCTTGCAGAAGAGATGAAGGGTCTGATGATTAGGAGAACTAAGGACCAGGTACTAAAAGAATTACCTCCGAAAAGGAGGACCAAAGTACTGCTTCCTATATCGAATAGAAGAGATTACAATGAGGCTTTATCTGAATTCAGAGAGTGGAGAAGAGATGAAGAAAAACCGTATTGGAGAAGTGCTCTTGAATGGATCGAAACCCTGAAACAAAAATGTACAAAAGGTAAGCTTGAAGCAGCGAAGTTATGGGTAAAGGAATTCTTGGAAACAGGTAATAAACTAGTACTCTTCTGTACGCACAAAATGGCTATTGATTTTTTCATAACGGAGTTCAGGGATTGTGCTGTTAAGATTGATGGTTCCACTCCACAGGCTGAAAGAGAAAGGGCAGTCTATCATTTTCAGAATGATAATAATACCCTATTATTTATTGGGAATATAAAGGCAGCAGGTGTAGGCATTACATTAACGGCAGCTTCTAATGTTGCTTTTCTTGAAATGGATTGGACACCTGCCTTACACGATCAGGCTGAGGATCGTTGCAACCGTATAGGGCAAAAGAATTCTGTCAACTGCTATTACCTGCTTGCAGAAAATACCCTTGATGAAGACTTTTGTCGAATGTTAGAGCAAAAAAGGAAATTATAGATCAAGTGTTAGATGAAGCTACGGTTCTAAACTTTGCATTTGGTATCAATTAATGACCATGAAATCAAAGTATGCTTCCACAAAAAGGTACTTAGTTATAACAGATAGGGATGCTAAGGATCACAGGCAAAAGTTGATAAAAATTTTGTAAAATTTTTTTCTAATTCAGAGCCGTTCTAAGCCCTCTAGCTGAGTTATTTTTAGTTTCATGGTTATATTCCATTTTCCTTTTATTTTTAGCCGCTTTTTTAACTGTCAGTTACTGATCTTTTTAATTGAATTAGCAGTTGCGTTTTTTATAACTCTAAACTGTAGTCATCTTTTGAACACCCAACCAATTAAAGGTGAAGGAAAGACTTAAAGAATATTAGAATGTAATCAGTATTTGTATATTTTAGATGTTGAATGGTGAAGGAAAATAAATGACAAATAAGAAGAAATTGCATTCATTACCTTTAGCATTATTAGTTTTATTTTTTTTAATTCTCGGCTCATCTATAACATCGGCTGGAACAGAAACTCGGCTCACGCATGGCGCACCATTAACTGATTCCACAGCAATCTACGGAAATATAGTTACATGGTCAGAAACTGCTGGGAATGGTGTACACGTATATGATCTAGCTGCCGGAAAAGAAGTAATAAATGTAGGAACTGTATGGGCAGGTAAAATTCCTGTATATGGCAATAAGATTGTATGGGTTGATATGGAAGAAAATGTTAGGGTGTATGATATTTCTACCGATAATTGGACTACAATATCATCGGACGGGAGTTCTCCCGATATTTACGGAGACTACGTAGTATATACTAATAGCTATTATAGTCAAAATCGCCAAAGCGGTATTTATCTGTACGATCTCAATACTTACAATGAAACTAAAATCGCCGCTGTTCACAGCTATCCTGCCATATATGATAGAAAAGTTGTATGGTCTCAAGCTAACAGCAGCAATGGTTATGATATCTGCATATATGATATATCTACTCATCAAACAAGTACAATAAGAACTACAAATAGTTCAAGCTTCGAGTCACAAGAACTCGACATCTACGGAAATGTCGTAGTATGGACAGAATTGCACAACGTGTATATGTATGATATGGCTTCCCACAAAATAACTCAGGTTACCAATAGTGAAAATGCACATCAGCCTGCGATCTATGGCAAACGGATAGTATATGCAGTAGGTAAACTCTATAGCGGTGACATCTATACGTATGACATATCTACTGCCAAAACAACCCGCATAACAACCAGCACCAGAGCATTTAGTCCATCTATCTATGAAGATAAAATCGTATATGCTGATAGTCGAGATTCGGAATATGGTGATGCAAGAGACATTTATCTATATGATCTCTCATCAACAGTAGAAAATCCTCCTATAGCTGAATTTACTGCAAATGTAACTTCTGGAACTGCACCTTTAGTAGTGTTATTCACTGATACCAGCACTGGTGGAGTACCAGCCTCTTGGCATTGGGACACTGGAGACGGTATTTACTCAAAACATGCCATGAATGCAACCCACACTTTTACGAAGCCGGGGGTATACAACGTTACTTTAACAGTGGCAAATGAAGCAGGAAATAGTACAGTGACGAAACTGAATTATATCACTGTAACTTCCCCACAAGCACTGGTCGCTGACTTTTTTTCTCCACAGGTAGATAAAGCACGTAGTAATTTAGATTCTGTCAAAAATGAAACCTTATTGTTTATTGACAATAGCACAGGCTCACCTACATCATGGCTTTGGGACTTTGGAGACGGTACTATTTCAACTGTTCAGAATCCAACACACGCATATACCAACGAGGGTGGATATACTGTTACGTTGACTGTAAAAAACGCGATAGGTAGTAGTACGGTATCCAAATATGGTTATGCACTCGTTAGGATGGATGAGGGTGGGATTATTGCCCCTGCATACTTCTCTTCAAATGTAACATCTGGAATCGTACCACTTACAGTACTGTTCCACGATACAACCTTTCCAGATGTCAATGGTGATTATGCATATGGAAGAGAGTGGGATTTTGGGGATATGACCAACTACAGCGATGACTATGATGAAAATAATTCAACGTACATCACTCACACTTATAAAAAGCCTGGAAAATACACTGTCAAACTTAGATCATATGACATTGGTGGAGGTTGTATCATAACAAAATATAACTATATCACTGTCATTGATCCAAACGCTCCAGTTGCAAACTTCAGTAGTAACATTACAGAGGGTTATGCTCCCTTAACAGTGCAATTTTATGATCTTTCTCAGAAAGCAACTTCAAGGACTTGGGACTTCGATAGCGACGGACAGATAGACTCCAGTGATATAAGTCCAATTTACGTATACGCAAATGCTGGAACCTATACTGTCAATCTAACTGTAAACAACGGAAATGGAACTGCCTCCAAAACAGCTGCAATAAGTGTACTTACACCAAACGATTCAGGTGGTGGCAGTAGTAGTGGAAGCAGTTCCAGTGGTGGAGCGGGCGGTTCTCCTGAACCTGCAAAGAATGTTCAAGCCAAGGAAATTTCACAGGCACATGTTACAAGCGGAAAGCCTGTGAAGTTCGATTTCACAAAGAATGCCACCTGCGTCGTGTATGTTAGCTTTGATGCAAAGAAGACGGCAGGCAAGACCACAACCATTGCCGAGCAGCTAAAAGCGAAATCAACCCTGGTTTCTAATCTATCCTCAGGAGATGTTTATAAGTACTTCAACCTCTGGGTTGGAAATGCAGGATTCGCAACTGAAAAGAATATTGAAAATCCTGTAGTATGCTTTAAAGTTGAGAAGTCTTGGCTGCAAGATAAGAACATTGACCAGAACTCAATCGCTCTCAACAGGTATAACGAGAAAAAATGGTCACAGATGCCTGCAAAACTGTTGAGAGAGGATGAAAAATATCTTTATTTCACGGCAGAAACTCCGGAATTCTCCTTCTTTGCAATAACAGGGAAAGCCGTTGAGAAAGAAAAAGTGACTGAAACAAAACCTGCAACCGATACTTCGAAACTTGAGCAGAATGGCACAACAGTATCAAAAACTGAACAGGAAACAGGGAAAGGTAAAGCCACAAGCATACCTGGATTTGGAATATTTTGTGGGATAATTTGCCTTATTGCAGTTTTCCTGCACAAAAGAAAATAAGAAAGGCTAAATACATTGTGAAAATGAGGGGTTAATCTCCTCATTTTTTTAACTGCTTCTGAGTCCCAGATCATTAACAAAGCGTATTTGGTGAGTTTAAGTATTTAATCTAATAAGCGAACATGTAAGTTTGAGCCGAGGTAAATTGCTAAATTGTAAAAACGGATATGTCTAAGTGATATTGAGAAAATCTTTAAAATTTTTTACAAATCCCTAGAAAATATCTTCAGTTGCTGGATGTCTTTGCCTGTAGAGAGGTAAAATTTTATTCCATTCCCAAATCTTTCCAAAATTCGTCATGTGATATAACTTTGCCTGATTTCAGATCTTTTAATCCTTCCTCTATTCCTTTAATTTCTTCTTCACTAAGAGCGTGTCTTAAAATTAAACTTAATCGCACAATTAGGATAGGCTAATGCATTTGAAGTAAAGAGTTAGGTGAACTCGATTGGAAGTAATATATCACAAGGTCAATATGTACCCGAATTTCAGGAAAACTTGCGATCTTATTCTAAATTGAGGTTTCCAATTACCTGACTGTAGAATTGATTCGAATTTTAAGACACGCTCTTAGACAATCTCACAAATCACAAAAATCCCTAAAATCACGGAGTCTCTTAAAGACAGACTTGTTTTAATTATATAAAAATATTATTATAAATAAAATATATTACAGAAAAAATCTTTGAGAGACTCGGTGATTTAGGAGATTTTTGAGATTTGAGAGATTTCTTATAAAAAGAGATAATAAAGTGCCATACTCTTTATTGCTATATTTGCTGATACTGGGCTTATTAAGTGATGCCTAAAAGAACAAATCGTTGCCATCCCCTTATTCATCCTTATAAGGCTTTATAGGTACTTTATTATTTCATGAATGTTGTAAAGCTATGAACCAGAATGCCCTATAGCAAGGAGCTAATGAGCCTGAGATCACATTCTCTTATGCTTGATTTATTAGAGCTCTATCAAAGACTTTTTAGGAGAGAATCATGAGAATTAAAATTTGTGGTATTAAAAGGGTCGAAGATGCTATTATGGCTGCATACTGTGGAGCTGATTCGATTGGATTATTAGTGGGACAAAAACACAATTCAGATGACTTTATTGACATAAATTTAGCCAAAAGAATCGTGAAAGAGTGCCCACCTTATATTTCGCCAGTTCTAGTTACACATCTGGATGATGCTGAAGAAATCTCTAACCTAGCATATGAAATAGGTGCTACTTCTATCCAATTGCATTCTGATTGTACAGTTGATAGTATCATATCACTGCGTAAAAGCCTCCCTCATATAAAGATAATCAAAAACTTTCATGTTAACGGGTTAGAAATTATTCACGCTATGAAACCCTTCGAGTCAGTGGTAGATGCTTTCATTTTGGATACTCTTGATTTAGCTAATGACAAGGTAGGTGGAACAGGTTTAGTCCATGATTGGAACATTAGTAGAATAATCGTTAAAGAGGTATCACTACCAGTCATCTTAGCAGGAGGTCTGACTCCAGAAAATGTTGGAGAGGCTATACAGTTTGTAAAGCCATACGGTGTAGACGCCAGTTCTGGGCTTAAAGATTCTGACGGCTTCAAAGATGAAATGAAAGTGTTTAATTTCGTATATCGTGCAAAACATGAATTTTTTAAGGTCAGAAATTTATCTTTAGAGAAATAAACCCAGACTATTAGTGTAAGAAGTGGGATTAGAACCTCTGTCCGGCCTTTTCCTTACTTTAGTTAAATTGGTTTGAGTTTTAAAAAGTATGAAGAAGTCTAAAGTGTATTATTTGTATTACTTTTCTTGAGAAGAAGCCAGAAGATTCGTAGAATCCTAGCGCTAAGTTTTATATTTGCATGAGAAATCCTCCTACTGACATACACTATGAGAATGGAAAAATTGAAAAGTGCATTGATTTAAGTACTTCGGAGAATTTGACAATGGATCCCACATTCCGCAGTATTTTTTCGGAAATCACTATTTTTTCCGATAACGT
>CAYSZA010000103.1:0-9536 GCA_964435275.1 uncultured Methanosarcinales archaeon
ACAGTAAAGTGACTAATCTGCTTATTCCAATTCCTCCGTCCATTCAAGGAAAGTACTCAAACTTTTTCTATCAAATTTACTTTAAATAACAGTGTAAATTACTGTGTATTTTATAGTGTAAACAATTGTAAGTTGTTGAAAAAACGATTGTACTACGGTGCGAATTATTTTCTGACTCACAGTGTAAATAATGCTTTATTCGATCCTTGTTTTACCTGCCCCTTGTATGAAACACATACAGTAACCTGCACGTTTTCATTCGTTTGACTCTCTTTATCACAGGGAATTCTGTATACAAGTTGTCAGAATAGCGGGAATATTCTATAAAACGATATAAATATTCTGGTTTAAGTCAGAGTAGACAGGTAAGAAAAACAGAACATTATTTAATAGGTAAATTTGGGCTCTGGAATATGGAAGAAAAAAGTAAAATATAAGATGAAGTTCTGAAATCTCATCCTATATTTATATAAAGCTTTCTGTTTTTCCCCTTGATTAGTTACGCATTTATTTTTTCTTACTGAAGAATGCAATAAAAAGGCAAGCGATTGCGTATAAAGTTTCAAACGCGGGCATGCCTTTGAGATCTCCCTGCCCGGATCCGGGTATGCTTGAAACATTATCCTTCCCTGCTTCCTTTTCGGGTTTCTGTTCCTGTTCGGTCTCTGACTGGTTTGTGCTGTCCTGCTCAGTCTGCGACGTTTCTGTTGCAGGCTTTGTTTCAGTCACGTTTTCGTTCTCAACAGCTTTTCCTGTTATTGCAAAGAACGAGAAACCAGGCGTTTCTGCCGTGAAGTACAGGTATTTGTTATCTTCCTTTAGCTGTTCTACGGGCAGTTGTGACCATTTTTTGTCGCTGTATCTGTTAAGGGTGATCGAAGCCTGGTCGACATTCTTATCCTGCAGCCAGGATTTCTCAACCTTGAAGCACACTACAGGGTTTTCAATGTTCTTTTCAGTTGCAAATCCTGCGTTTCCGACCCAGAGGTTGAAGTACTTATAGACCTCACCCGTACTCAGGTTTGAAACCAGAGTCGATTTTCCTTTGAGTTGCTCGGCAATGGTTGTGGTCTTGCCTGCAGACTTCTTTGCATCAAAACCCACGTAGACAACGCAGGTAGCGTTCTTTGTAAAATTAAACATTACAGGTTTTCCATTTGTAACCCTTGTCTGTGAGATTTCCTTAACCTGAACATTCTTTGCAGGTTCGGGGGAACCGCCACCGCCGCCACCGCCACCGCCGCTGCTGTGACCCCCGTCGTCATCGTCGTCATATGGAACGCTGTTCACAATTATCTGGTCAACCATTGTGGATGTGCCGTTTGCATTGATTGCGGTTAAGGTTACGGGATAAGTTCCAGTAGCAGTGAACGTATAAACAAAGCTTGCATTTGTGGACTCAACAGTTCCGTCACTGCCAATGTCCCAGTTCCTTGAGGTTGCGGATTGCGAGAGATCCGTGAACTGGACAGTGAGAGGAGCATTGCCGCT
Organism: uncultured Methanosarcinales archaeon; assembly: GCA_964435275.1. GTDB lineage: Archaea > Halobacteriota > Methanosarcinia > Methanosarcinales > Methanosarcinaceae > Methanosarcina. The sequence goes on from CAYSZA010000103.1 coordinate 1,492, forward strand.
CTTTACACTGGCGCTAAAGCCTGCAACAGGATAAACTTTAAATTCGTCTGCAATTATTTGCACAGTTTTTGAGTCCGTGCCATTTTCGTTGCTTACGGTGAGTTTTACAGTATAGTTTCCTGGAGCTGTATACGTGTGTTCCGGATTCTTGTCGATCGAGTCTATATATCCATCATTTTCGAAATCCCAGCTCCAAGAGACTGCATTCTGCGACAGGTTGGTAAACAGGACTGAAAGAGGAGCATATCCGCTAGTTACACTGGCATTGAAGTCTGCAACAGGCAGGATTGACTGCTTCAGGCCGGAAACGGGTGCAAGAGGCAGTTTGTCTGAAATATTGCCTGATTCGTCGACATATATGAAATCGGTAATTCCGTCCCCGTTCGCATCAGGTGTGACCTGGGAAAATCCGGTGCCGTCAGGCTTTGCCCAGAAGTTACCTCCTATATAAGGTCCGCCTACAATATTTCTGCCCGGAGTTTTTTCTATATACCATGTAGTGTCCCTGGTGTTGATGTCTGCATTAATGACATTATTGGCGTAATTATTGAAAACAAGGTTTCTGCGGCATGCCGGACACTCGTAAAAGCCGGATACGCTATTAAAAGCAACAATGTTTTCGGAAACCCTGTTATCACTTGAGGAATCGAGATAGATGCCCCTGCTGGTGTCATTAGCTGTGTTTCCGGAAATTGTGTTATAGTTCGAACGCGAAATCCACATTCCATGTTCCCTGTTATTCGAGACATCGTTGCCTGAAATCGTGCTCTTATTCGAACTTATATGGTTAATGCCTCTGTAGTTATCCTTTGCTGTGTTTCTGTTGAGAGTATTGCCGGTAGAGATTCTCAGGTAAAACCCAAAGTTTGTGTTTGAGTTTACTGTATTGCCTGTCATATTGTTATTGCTGGCGTTCTCCAGGACAATTCCATGATTGTTTGAGTTTATAATATTATTCAGGAGCGTGTTTCTTTCGGAACTCACGAGCTGGATACCACTGCCCGTATTTGAATTTATCCTGTTGCCCACGATATTGTTGAAATTAGCATTGCTCAAGTATACCCCAAACCTGTTGTCCGAAAGATTATTACTGGTAATTGTACAGTCACTGCACCTGGCCAGATAGATCCCTGCGTCTTCTGATTCTATTTTAAACCCGCTGATCGTTGTATTTCTTGCTGCGGTGTAGAATGCATTTGTGTTTGCCCTGATTATCGTATCGTCAGGCTTCCCGGACTCCGATCTTATTACGAGATTTTGTTTAGTAATCTGGATACTCTCGTTATATGTCCCGGGTCTGACAATTATCACATCGCCCGAAGCTGCATTGTTTACAGCAGCCTGTATAGAATCCGTCGAATTAACGTAGAACTCAGCCGCTGCACCGATTCCAGAGCTCAGTGAAAAAACAAGCATGGCCATTAGCAGGATAATTGGTTTTTTCATTCTTATTCCCCATATAAAAGTAGAATTCTGTTGCAATTTATCTAATAAGTTAGAAAATAAGCGCAAAACAATATAAATATATTGATTCAGTAACTTTCTGCAGAGCTAAAAATGAAAGAATACGAAACAGTGTGGCAATTATACCACTTATCATGAGACATTTTTAAAAAGAAATCAAACGTTCTAAAAAAGTATTTAAAAAATACCTGGAAAAATCGAAGAAATGAGACAAAGGGTAAAGCCCTTGTCCCAGATTTCTAACCTGCTGTTTATTCTTTGGGTTGCTCAAGCTGCTTTAATCCAGTTCCATATTATCTTCGAGTTCCATATCGCCTTCAGTCTCATCAATGTCCGTTTTTATCTTGCTGTCATCATCCGTTTGTGTTTTGCTGGTATATGTTTTGGTTTTGTTGGCAGTTGTTTCTGTTTTGTATGTTTCGGTTTTGTTTACCATACTCTTATTTGTTTCAGTTTTATTTGCCACGGTCTTATTTGCCTCTGTTTTGCTTGTTTCTGTTTTGTTGACAGCCGTTTCATTTGCTATTATCTTCGTATCATTGGTACTTGTCCCTGTATCGCTTGCTCCGGGACTGGTTGTTCCGGTACCTGGGATACTGATGTCTCTCGGAGGAGCCACAGACTGTTCAGGCTCAGAGCCACCTACCAGAGGCAGGAAGTCAGAATAGTTATTGCCTGGAAGTTTATACGCAGCATCAGCAATCCCGTCTCCGTTTCCATCGGTTGCTGTCTGGGAAAATCCTGTACCGTCAGGCTTTGCCCAGAAATTACCTCCTATAGACGGTCCGCCAACGATATTGGTGCCGACAGTTTTTGTAATGTTCCAGAGGTTTCCTTCGCTTCCGTCTTTTGCGTCTGAATTAAATACATTATTCAGGTAATTGTCAAAGATTATATTGCCATTACTTGTAGAACTCATAAAAATGCCTGAGATACTGTTCAAAGCGATAATATTTCTTGAGACAATATTATTCTGGGAAGTACTCAGGTGAATTCCACGACCACTATTGGAAACCTCGTTTCCGGAGATATTGTTGTCCGTGCAGTATGACAGCAGGACTGCGTATTCCCTGTTACCCAGAATCTTATTATTCAGGATTTTATTTCCGCCAGAAGAGATCAGGTAAATACCTCTACTATTAGTTGAAGCTGTATTGTTATCAAATGTGTTGAAGCTTGAATTGGTTAGGTAAACTCCGTGACCTCCATTTGAATTGAGTATGTTGTTTGTGAAATTGTTGTTAGTGGAATTTGCCAGCACGATACCGTGATTAACGCTTGTATTTGCCTTATTGCTAAATATTGTATTCCACTGGGAGCGCTGAATATAAAATCCATACCTGTTGTTTAAGGCCGTGTTATTTGACACCAGGTTGTAACTCGAATCCCGCAGGCTAATTCCCCTTCCGCCTTCCTGGAGGCTGTTATTAAGAATAAGTGTATTATTGGATAATTCCAGGTCTATCCCGATGGTGTTATTTAACAGTAGATTCTCAGTGATGGTACAGTTAACAGAGTTCAGTAAAGAAATCCCTGAAGCATTATTGTTCGAGACCTCATTTCCTGAGATATTACTGTTCGTTCCCGATGCAATCCGGATACCGTACTCGTTGTTTAAAGCCAGATTATCCAGAACCGTGCTTTCGCCGGACCTTAACAGGAAGATTCCCCGGCTGTTGCTAATCGCTGTATTGTTTGCGATGTTGTTATTACTGGAATCTACAAAAGAGATGCCATAAATCGTGTTTGATCCTACTGTATTCCCGGTAAGGCTGTTACCCGTTGAATACACTATGTAGATACCATACCCACTGTTTGCATTTGCGGTATTGTTTTCCAGTCTGCTATTATTGCAGTTCTCCAGGACAATACCATGGTTAGAGTTCATATTTGCCGTGTTTTCCGAAATCTTGTTTCCTTCGGAAGCCGTAACGTAAACTCCAAATCTCTGGTTTGAAACCTTATTATTTGTTATTCTGTTATAATGTGATCTTTCAATATTAATTGCTCTTTTGCCCTGTTCCACCGTATTGTTGAGGATATTATTGTACATCGAATACTGTACATATATTCCAAGAGCATTATTAACGATCCTGTTATTATCTATAGTACAGTTGTTGGCCCCGGTTAGATAGATCCCTGACTTGTCCATTCCGGCTCCCTTAATAGTTAGTCCTTTAATTGCTATGTTATCCGCATCTATAGAGAATACATTTGAAGCGTTATTATTGGCCGTAATTACCGTGTCTTCAGGATTACCAGAATCTGATCTTATTACGAGATCATTTTTTGTTATTACGATATTCTCATTATAATTTCCGGGACTTATGACTATTTCATCCCCGGAACTTGCATTATTTACTACGGATTGAATAGATTCCCCGGGCTGGACAGTGAACTCAACCGCAGTGCCGACACTTGAACCAAACGTGAAAATAAGAAGAGCTGCAGCTAAAACGACAAACTTATTTATTTAAATCCCCCACTTTTTATGTAAATTATTATTTAATTTTCTATTAATAAATCAGAATTTAAACATTAAATGATATAAATTTATTGGATCAGAATAATATCAAAATAAAGAGATAATAATATATGGCAAAGGATAATCAATAGCCATTTAAGTGAAATAATCCAGGTAGTTTTCTTTTCTTATGTCCCGGACAAACTTTCTTTATAATATGATAAGCTGCTTGCGTTTTTACATCAAAAAACAGACTCTTCGCTATTTCATGTGGATAACTTAAATACCAGATTCCGCAGTATTTTTTTGGAAATCACTATCTTTTCCGATAGCGTTTTTGAAAAAATTTTGAAATAATCTAAAATCAAAATGAAACTCGATGAAAATTGAATAATGTCGTTTTTTGGTCTCTAGATTCATACATATCCACCTTTAATTCCTGCACAAAAATCCAATAAATTTATGTCAAATTGGAAATCTATAGCAGTAAAAATGTGAGATACTGAAATTTTACTGTGGAAAGTGGGATGTACCAGGGCTCTTCAATATTCAAAGTTTCTCGAAAAGTTCTTTATAAATGGCGAATTAGACTCTCAAAATTATATGAATAAAATAAATGATTACTAACTTATATCTTGATAACTTTATATTGAATTACCTGTACAAAACAGCGAAGAGCCTTAATCAGTTAATGAATCAGTTAATGAATTGGCTGATAACAAACCTGCGAACCTGTAAAGATAGGAATAAATAAAAATTCTCCGGAGAAATCCCAGATCAGGAATACAGGGTTAATAGTGAAAGGGAGGCAGTTTATGAAATTGTGGTTGCTCAAAGCTGCAGGCACCTTGGAAGATGAAGAGATAATTTTGGAAAACAGCATAATCACAATAGGATGGGCCGAGTTTCCGGATTTGTCAGGTGTTAAAAATGAAGCGCAGGTAAAGAAAATAATGCTAGAAAAATATCCAGGAATGCACGAAGAGCGCTCTCGTGCCTGGTCAGGAGAAATTAACGCTTTTATTACAGGAATGAAGAAAGGAGATCTTGTAGCAGTCCCGCTCAAAACCAGCAATGAGGTACTGATTGGAAAGATTACCGGAGATTACGAATACCGACAACTCAGTGTCTTTATCAGCCATATAAGAACAGTAAGGTGGCTTAAAACGCTCCCGAAAGGAGATTTTGAGGAAGAATATGATGCCGACCTCAATTCACCTGAGGTTCTTTCCCTTATAGAAACTGACCCCGGAAAACTTTCAGGTCTGATCGAAAAAAAAAGCCTGGGAGCCCTTGTTGAAGAACTTAACCTTGCTCTTGAAGACCTTGATTCCCTGAAAGAAAGGCTGCTTAAACTTACATACAGGCTAGCTGAGACTGGAGAGATATCCGAAGTCCGGAAAATCGCAGCCGAAATGGAGAAAGTGCTGAGACAAAAATGAGTTAAAAATAACTGAAAATGACCGAAAATGGTTACCCGGCAGAAAAAAGAATTAAAAGAAATAATAACTGCATACCAAAGGTAACTTTTCTTCAGTTATCATTTCCCGGATGGTTTTAGCCCCGATTCTGGCCTTAACATGTTCCGATATGGTCAAGAATTCCCTCTACTTCCTTTAATATATAATCTGCTTCACTAGCAGAAATCCTCTTGCTCTTTTCGATTTTTTCAACGAGATCGATGAAAGATTTAAGTTCAAGGACGGCATCTCCATCCTGGCCGTTTTCAAGGAAGCAAATAGATTTTTCAAGAGACCTGATAAGAGCCTTTCTAGTTCCCGGATTACACGAGAGCTCATTTTTCACATAATCCTTTAGCTCGTTTGTTCTGTCAAGAGGTGTCAGCTCGGCAGCAGAAGCAAGAGTAAACATATAGATATCTCCGTTTCCATTGCGAGTATCATCCCATACTATCCTGTTTTCATAGATGTCTGGATGGTACTGATGCGACTCATTCGTGGTTATCTGGAGCTCTCTGCAGGTGGAGAGATTATACATGTAGATATCCCCGTTTCTATTGCGGTAATCCTGCCATACTATCCCGTCTCCATAGATAGCAGGATCAGTTGTCTCTCCGCTAGTGGAAATTCGGGTTTCCTTCTGGGTGGAAAGATCGTACATGTAAATATCCTGGATTGCATTGCGAGAATCTACCCATACTATCCTGTCATCGTAGATAGCAGGAAGGTACGCACCAGAGAGCGTGGTTATTCGGGTTTCCTCGCATGTAGAGAGATTGTACAGGTAAATGTCAGAACCTCCGTTTCGAATATCCTCCCACACTATCCTATCCCCGTATATGGCAGGCCTCATTTGATCCGACTCGTTTGTGGTAATCTGCGTTTCCTGAGAGGTGGATAAGTCATACATGTAGATATCCCAGTTCCCGTTGCGCCAATCCTGCCATACTATCCGGTTGCCGTAAATAGCCGAATAACTCTGATGCGAACTGCCGGTTACAACCTGAGTTTCCTCGGAAGCGGACAAATTATATACGTAGACACCAGCGTGTCCACCGCGGTAACCTATCCAGGCTATCCTGTCCTTGTGGATAGCAGGACTGAAATCTCCTGAGTTGATGGTCGCAATCAAAGTCTCAGCGGAGGTGGAGAGATCGTACACATAAATATTTCCAGAATAGTCCATCCAGACTATCTTGTCCCCGTAAATAACAGGATTTGCCTGATCGGATTCACTGTCAGTGATCTGAGTTTCTGTACCCCTTGCTGTGTCCGCGGATGCTGTAGCGCATATGGAAAGCAAAACGAGTAAAGCTGCAAGCACTGGGTACAGCACATTTCTTTTCGTCGTCATTTATAGTTCCTCCACGGTTTTTAAACTAATTTTCTTTGATTGTTGACTATTTGTTTTTTTCTGTTTAGTAATAATAAAATATGTTACATAAAATCATTATCGTTAACCGGTTCCAGACAGCACAACAGTTGCCAGAAGACCTGTAGGAAAAAGTTGACAATCAGTTAATAAAACAGTTAATATAGGTAATTAATGAGAAAAATTAGTGAGAAATTAGTGAAAAATAAGTAAAAGCAGGCAGTGTGCCTGTTTTTCTGTAAAATCATAAATCTCAAGAAGTTATTGAGTCAAAATATCAGTATCAGAAGGCCAATTTCCCCCACAGCGTACAAAAATTTGACTTAAAATTTACAGCAAATTCATAACTGCCTAAAAGCAAGTAAAAATAAGTAAAAGTAAGTAAAAAATGAATAAAAAATTAATAAAAAGTAGTAAAAATTAGTAAAGAAATTAATGAAGAATGTTAAAGAAAATTTGGCCTTTTAAATAAAGAAATTTGGCCTTTTAAATATAAATCTTTAACCAATGAGGTCATTGAGGTCCAGTTCAAATCCGACAACTGCGTATCCGAGGGCAAAATTACTTATGACTTCAGGATGGAATTCTCCGAAAACTCCGAGTTTTCTGCCTCTGACGTAAACATCGGCCCGCCTGCCTTCAAGGAAAGCAGGATCTTCGGATTCTTTTACCTCATAGGGAAGCACCATTTCCCTCATGAGAGCGTCTACGACTTCATAAATTTCGGTAAAGTTAGACTGCGGATGCATCGAGACTGCAGCTACATGCTGGCCGGTCGTTTCGTTGCTGACGATTTCTCCGAACTCGAAGATCTTCTGAGGAAGTTCCCTGTGCTGGTTTAAGGCAAGGATTTCAAGGAGGTTCGGAAGCAGGGTTGTCCTGAGCATTGTCTGGTCTTCGCTTATCGGGTGAAGGACATACGTGACATCCTCCGTTTTTTGCCTGCGCATATTCTCGAAATTAATTTTTTCGCTGGTAAGTGTAAAGGGCATAACCTCATAATAGCCAAGGCCTACCATTATTTCGTTTATGGGAGAGCGAAGCTGGGAAATCGGGTGAGACTTTCCTGCGGTATAGGTTTCGGGAATACTTACTTTGATGTTTTCATACCCGTAACCTTTGGCAATATCTTCCACAAGATCGTAATTATGAAGAATATCAGCCCTGTAAGCCGGGACTTTTACCTCGACAGTTTCTTCATCAAGGGCTTTTGCTCCAAAGCGCATTCTCTCAAGCTGTTTAACGATTTCTTCTAAGGAAAGTTCCATGCCTAGAAGGACTTTTA
>CAYSZA010000104.1:0-9401 GCA_964435275.1 uncultured Methanosarcinales archaeon
AAGTTTGATCAAAAACCACCCCTAGTAACGGCGTGATAAACCGGCGCAACGGTTTACGCAAACTTTTTCAAAAAAAGTTTGATCAAAAACCACCCCTAGTAACGGCGTGGTCAAGCGGCGCAACGCTTGCGGCACAACGGTTGCGGCTCAACGGTTGTGCTTGAGCGAAAAAACTGGGTTTTGAATAGATATACAGTAAAATTTGGACCTGTAAGCCAGATGCATCAGCAGAGGAGAAAACTTTCGGAGAAAAGAAAACTTTTTGCCGCCAGTCTGGAAATCCTGGAAAGGAATTTTCGGCTAACGGCTTTTTATGGCTCTGGGTTTTTGACGTTTAAAGAAAAACCTGAAATCTGGCTGCTCAAAGGAGATCGGAATATATCGGATTTATATCGACTGCCCTTTCGTAGGCTTCCATTGCTTTCTGATGTTTCTTAATTCTGTCATATACAATACCTTTACCAATCCAGGCTTTTGTGAAACTCGGATTGATATCGATAGCCCTCTCAAAAGCCTGAAGTGCCTCTTTGTATCTTTCCAGGTCTCTCAGAGCAATTCCTTTATTATACCAGAACCGGGCATTTTCGGGATTTGTTTTTATCTTATTGTCAAAGACTTCCACGGCTTTTTCTATATAAAGTCTTGCCTCGTCATGATTACCAAGCCAGCGGAGAGCCACACCTTTATTATAAAGAGCCTTCCCATTCGCAGGGTTTAACTCAAGTGCCCTGTTAAAAGCACTAATAGCCTCTTCGTAACTCTTTATCTTGCAGAGCCCCATGCCTTTCTTGCACCATTCGCTTGCGCTCATGGAACCCATGTCGTAGTTCTTTTCATAAAGGCGGATAGCCTTCTCAAAATCATCCATAGCTTCTTCGTATGCCTTCATTTCCCTCAGAGCCATTCCTCGCCTGTACCAGACCTCAGGGTCCTCAGGAGCGAGATATATAGCCCGATAGTATGCATCCAGAGCTTCTCTATACTGCATAAGGCCTATAAGCAGTTCAGCTTTGGAGTACCAGGTCTTCGCATCCGCAGGATTGATCTGAAGGGACCTGTTAAGAGTATCCAGAGCCTCATCATATCTGAAAAGGCTTTTCAGAACCATCCCTTTGCTAAACAGGATTTTTGCATTGTCAGGGCTTATTTCCAGAGCTTTGTTGTATGCATCCAGAGCTTCTGTAAATCGTCTAAGCTCATGGAGTGCAATACCTTTATTGTACCACTCGTTCGAAGTCATCACTCAACCACACCTTTTTTCGATTACGTTTTCCACAGTTTACCACATCTACTCTAGCAATAATAATATATGCCTTCAGAGCGTTAAATCAGTTTTGTACTTTAACTCCGTATCAAAAATAAGGACTTATTTACAGTTTCACATCATGATTTACGTTTTGAGGACACATTTACGGTAAGACACATTTACAGTTACACATGATAACTTACGTTTTGCTCTTTTTTAAGGATTTTGAAATATTCCTATACTTTATTATTTTAAAAATAAAGTTTTCAAAGTTCGGACAATAATTAGATAAAGTAAAGCAAGTTCATATCATACTCTTTTAAATTATTGTTAAAATTAATAAAATATATTTATTTTAGTCTTAACTTCTTCCGCCTTTCCTCTTTTTAATCCACAATTTTGCCCTGACCTGTAGAAAATTGACCCATAAAATGAAAATTGAAAAAATTGGTAAGTTCAATCCCGGTAAAAGCAGGATTTTCTTATCTCACGGCTTATCAAAAGTCCGAATATTAACTTATTACATCGAGAAACTGAAGATTTTTCCAAACTTCGGAGACTTAAATTAGGGCAAGAGACTCAAATTGGACTGAGTTCTGCTCTTCATAGCTATTAATCTTCTGAAATCATATTCTAAAGATATTTATGAAAATAATAAGTAAGAGCAGCCTGAGAATACCGGTACACAAAGTAAGTTCATTAGCAGAGTTAAGGGCTGACAAAAGACGAAAAAAGGATTTAATAAAATATTTAATAAAAATGTTTAACATAAGTTGTCAACGAAAGAGTTAATAAAAAAATATAATAAAAACGTTTAATAAAAGCGTTTAATGAAAGCATCTAAGAATACTTCGTATATCCTAAAAAGATAAAAACTTTCAAAGGGATGCCTAACTGATTGGGTTTTTCAGGGCAGGCTTTCCAGTTTGCAAAGGTCTCGAGTAAAAAGAAAAGAAAATTCCTGAACACTAGCAACAGCTTTCGATTATATCCGCGTACGCCTTAAGATCATTCCCACTCTGGCTTTTAGTTCCGCAGGGTTAAAAGGCATGGTAAAATAATCGTCCGCTCCCGATTCAAAAGCTTCAACTCGATTTTTCACCCCGCCTTTCTCACTGAGCATCACTACCGGTATCCACCAGTACCTTGAGCTGTCTCTAAGCTGCTTGCATATTTTAAAACTTTCAAGATCTGCAAGCCCGGTATCCAGCAGAACGAGATCAGGTTTTTCAGTCCTTACAGCTTCAAGTGCTGAAAAGCCGCCAGGGACTTTGACAACGTTATAATTTTCAGCTTCAAGCGTCACCTTAACATTGGGAGCGTTGCTACCTTCACCCATAATCAGGATCTTCTCCCTTGTGTCATTAAGATTTGCAATACGGGCCTTTACCAGCTCCTCCGAAACTGAAAGAGTGGAGGCAATATCCCTTTCACTAATTTCAGGCTGCGTTTCAATTAATTTTAAAATCTCATGATCAATACTTTTACTATCCATCACCCTCCATCACCATACAGTATACATTTTCTTAGGTATTAAACATTTCTCAAATCTTTAATAACAAACATTATCTTAAACTTAGTATGGTATGAAGAGAACAGAGTTATCCAAATATTTAGAAGAATTTTTATGGATCGTCGGCTTAACCAATAAGCAGATAAGTTTATAACCGTAAATAGCAAGTTAATATTGGAAATAAGAATCACTTACGGAGAACAGCCACCTCTGAGATGATAACAATGGATCCACTGGAAAGAATCTTCGGTAAAACCGCACAAATGACAGTGCTCAAGAACCTTATAGAACACCAGAACGAATCAACTTACCTTTCGGGGATAGCTGAAGAAACTGGCCTGTCTCACTCCAGCGTATCAAGGGTAATTACCCCTCTGATTGCGTCAGGCATCGTCATAGAAAAGCCTCTAGGAAAGCAAATTCGGACTTTCCAGCTGAACATGGACAGCGAGGCAACAAGATTGATCATAGATTTCTATAACAAAATCAACCAGATGCTGGAATAAGCCTGACAAAACAGAAGCTCGAAAAACAGAAAATAAGGGGCAGAACCGGTTTACTGTCCCGTATTTTAAAATTTACTAAATAATTAAATTAAAATTTATTAAATAATTAAATTTACGCATAATTAAACTCTAAGGCAATTTCAGCCAGAAAAGCCTGATCCCGATAGTTTTTCATGTAATCTCTTTTTTGAGGCTCTCTATATACTCATTTGCAGCAGTAGCTGCGATTGCCCCATCTCTAACGGCTGCCACAAGCTGCCAGATAGGCGTATCGCTGCAGTCTCCAGCAGCATAAATTCCCTTTTGCGAAGTTTCAAGCATGCGAGTTGTCCTGATGAAACCTGCCTCATCCTTTTCCACATTGATGATTTCAGTGTTCGGATGAATGCCCACATAAATGAAAACACCATCTGTAGCCAGTTCACGGCGTTCTCCGCTTTTGAGATCCTTAATTATTACCTTTTCGACTCTTCGAACTTCTCCGCTGCTTCCTATAATTTCCAAGATACAGGCATTTAAAACGAACTCAATATTCGGAGTTTCAAAAGCCCTGTCCCGAAGGACTTTTGCAGCTTTTAGCCGGTCTCTCCTGTGAACAAGATAGACCTTCCGGGCAATCTTTGAAAGGAGAAGGGCATCAGTAACTGCCGAGTTACCGCCTCCTACTACTACAACAGTTTTATTCCTGAAAAAAGGCCCGTCACAGATAGCGCAGTAGGAAACCCCTTTACTGATAAACTCCTTTTCTCCAGGCACATCCAGATGCTTGGGATTTGCACCTGTCGCAATTATGACAGCTTTTGATTCGAGATCTCCGCTGTCCGTGGAGACTATTTTCCTGTCCTCCTCCACGCGGACGGAAAGGACCTCCGCTATCTTTGTTTCTACTCCGGCTTCCTGAGCGTGACTTTTATATTTCTCCATCAATTCAAGCCCTGAGATCGACGGAAAGCCAGGATAATTTTCTACTATATCTGCAAGTGCGATCTGGCCGCTAATTTCATTTCTTTCAATAAGTAGAGTTTTAAGTCCGAAACGTGCGGCATAGATGCCGGCTGTGAGCCCTGCTGGACCCCCTCCTACAATTATCAGGTCGTACATACTTGCCTCCTGGATTCAGAAAAAGTTCCAGAAAAAATACATTTTTTAGGATAAACTCAGCTAATACGGGCTATAGCATCGGCTTTTTTCGGAAGGCCTGTAAAAGCTACTTCCCCATCAATAATAGTCGTAGGAACTCCGATTATGCCGTATTTATCAATCAGCGCCTGGCCCTCTGGAGTTTCTACATCAATCTCCTCATATTCAAAATCATACGCGGATTTCAGATCTTTCCAGAGTCTACGAGTTGCCGGACAGGCAGTACACCAGCTGGCGTGAATAAGCGTGACTTTAACCATTATAAAAACCCCTCTAAAAATTCCAGTCGTAAACCATTGTATTATTAATTTCCAGATATAAATAAGTTAAGCGTGCCCGCAAACTAGAAAAATGAAGGCTTATTATCCGCTGGATCTGTTCGAACAAAAAGCTTTAAGCCAGGAGGGCTCCTAAAGCGGGTTATGCTTACATTTATAGGTCTGGGTCTTTTTGACGAATATGACATTTCTTTAAAGGGACTTGAGGCTGTCAGAGAAGCTGACCTGGTTTATGCGGAGTTTTATACATCCTGTCTGATGGGTACGAACCTTGCGAAGATGAAGAAGCTTTACGGAAAGCAAGTCTTTCTGCTTTCAAGAGAGGATGTGGAACAGAATCCTGATTGGCTCAACGAGGCAAGGGAGAGAAAACTTTGCTTCCTCACCGGCGGAGATACGATGGTCTCCACAACCCATGTAGACTTACGCCTCAGAGCTGAAAAGCTGGGGATAGAAACTCGCCTGATTCATGGAGCTTCAATTGCCTCGGCTGTTTCAGGACTTACAGGACTGCAAAACTATCGTTTCGGAAAATCCGCAAGCATTCCTCATCCCTATGAGAGCAGGAGAGGCACAAGAGTAATCTCGGAAACTCCTTACGATATTATAAAGCAGAACTTGGATCTCGGGCTGCATACTCTGGTGTTTCTGGATATAGATTCGGAAAAAGGTTACATGACTGTAAATACTGCCCTTGAGCTCCTCCTGGAGGTTGAAGAAAAAAGAGGAGAAGGGATTATGCGAGGGGCTGCTGCAGTGGGAATAGCCAGGGCAGGCTCGGAAGAACCGATAGTAAAAGCGGATTACGCAGAAAACCTGAAAAACTTTAATTTTGGAAAACCCCTCCACATCCTTGTAATTCCCGGAAAACTGCACTTTCTTGAAGCTGAAGCGCTTGTGAAGCTTGCAGGAGGCCCAATCGGGTTTATGAAAGAAGTTGAGTAAAGAGAAGGGAATAATGTACCAAACCGCCCTCTGGTGATAAGATGCCTGCCGATCTGGATGAAAAGGTCAAAAGATACGAAGATATGTTAAAAAGAGCACTCCAGAAAGCCAAGTATGCCCCTATCCCGGCATCCCATATGTATGCTGTTGCAAAGGATTATTATACGATGGCAGAAGCCTATTATAAAGATGGGGTGTACTTTCTGGAGAATAAAGACCCTGTAAATGCCCTTGCCTCCTTCAGCTATGGTCATGCCTGGCTTGATGCAGGAGTGAAACTCGGGGTTTTTGCAGTGGATGATGAGACACTTTTTACTATTTAAAAGAGAAGAGATGGAATAAAAGTAAGAAAAAGGTCAAAAATGCCTGAATTCTGATACCATGGAGAAAGTATAGGGTCCAATTGGAAGAATTAGAGTTACAGAACTGAAAATTACAAACTTGACTGAAAAACCATATAAAAGTAAATATAATACTATTCTATTTGAAGCAGAAACAATTTATATACTTTATTCTATTCTTTAGAGTCTGTAAGAACTTTCCCGATCGGGAAATCTTCCTGAAAAATGCATATAATGAATAGTTATGGTGGACGAGAATGAAGAACTTCCATGTGGTACTTGAAGCAGCTTGGTTGGTTAGAGATGTAAAGACGGCTGATGATGCTATAGGAGTCGCGATTTCAGAAGCTGGAAAACGCCTGAATCCTAAACTGGATTTTGTAGAGGTTGATGTGGGAACTACGTCCTGCCCGGTGTGCGGTGAGCCTTTTAGCAGTGTTTTCATAGCAGCAAACACCGCTCTTGTAGGCCTTATTTTTGAGATGAAGGTTTTTGATGCCGAGTCTGCCGAACACGCGGAAAGGATCGCAAAATCCGTAATAGGGAAATCCCTCAGGGACATTCCGTTGACAGTTGTTGAAGTGACCGAATTCGAAAGATCAGCCGAGAAGGGCGAACAGCAGCAGAAGAGCAAAACAGGCAAATGAATAGTTTTTTTTCCCAGAACCGCTGGGAACAGAATACGACATCATGCTGCGGCTAGTTACGCCTCTGGTTTTTGCTCACACCTGACCTGAAGAGGTGCACGGCTGAAAAGAGACATCAGGTGTGAAAGGAAGATTATCCTCCTGCAAACAGCAAAAACCAGTCAAATCTTCCTGCCGTTTTGACTTATAAAGTTGTATCCAGCACAAAGACCCCGGGCTTTTCCACGCCCCGCAAAAAAGAGGACACTACATGGACAGAGTAATTTCTATCGTAGGGCATACTGCTCTTGATTACATCGTAGATGTTGAAAAAATCGCAGGAAAAAACGAATCATCCCCTGTAATTGATTATGAAGAATACCCTGGAGGAGGGGCTGCCAATATTGCAGTTGCTATTGCGAAGCTGGGAGGAAAGAGCCAGCTGATTTCTCCTGTAGGTACGGATTTTACAAGCTCAGGATATGAAAAACTCCTTACAGAGGCTAATGTTGACCTCTCACGGCTTTACAGGCTTGAGGACTGGAAAATTTCCAAGGCGTTTATTTTCACGGACAGGGAAGATAACCAGACAACCTATTTTTACTGGGGGGCCTCTTCAAAGTTCAAAGAATTAGAACCCGAACCTGCGGATTTTGTCCATCTTGCAACTGCAGACTCAGTATATAACGCAAAGCTCGCACAAATCGCCGACTTCGTATCCTTTGACCCAGGGCAGGACCTTGTTACGTATTCAAAAGAAAACCTTGAATTCATACTCGCTCACGCTGATATCCTTTTTGCGAACCGGCACGAAATCAGGCGAGTTTCGGAGATGACCGGAAAAAGCTTTTCGGACCTCAAGGCCATGATTGACATTATAGTGGTGACATACGATGCCGAGGGCAGCAGGATCTACACAGGTGAAGAAGAATTTGTAATTCCTGTAATTTCGGTCAGAGCTGTAGATCCCACCGGAGCAGGAGATGCTTACAGGGCAGGTTTCCTTCTTGCCCTCACCAGAGGCTACTCACTTTCCACATGTGGAAAAATAGGATCTACCGTAGCCTCTTTTGCCGTACAGACCCGAGGCTGCCAGACAGGCCTTCCTACCTGGGAAGAAATGAAAACCCGTTATGAAGCCAATTTCGGAAGGCTTGAGAAAGGGTGCTGAAATTGCGAATATCGAAAGTAGACGATGAAAAGTCAAAAAGTATATAAAATATTACTTAATGATCCTCGCATTATAACCCCAGAAGTACGAAAAAGATAGCAAAACAAAAAGGGATGCAGATGAAACTCGCAGCACTGGTTTCCGGTGGCAAGGACTCGATTTTTGCCATATATAAGGCCCTTCAGGAAGGGCATGAGGTCACCCACCTGATTAACATTATTCCCGCAAGGGATGACTCCTACATGTATCATTCCATCAATCTCCACATGGTAGAACTAATCTCTGCCGCCTCTGAAATCCCGTTGATTCGGCAGGAGTCCAGCGGGATAAAGGAACTTGAACTGGATGACCTGACCCTTGCCCTTAAGAAAGTAGATGTAGATGGGGTATCCGTAGGCGCGATTGAATCCCAGTACCAGGCAGGCAGAGTGCAGAAAATCTGCGACTCCCTGGGGCTCAAGGTTTATGCCCCTCTCTGGCACAGAGATCCTGAAGAATTGCTCCACGAGATGTCAAAAGTGCTCGATATCCGGATTGTCAGGGTCGCAGCTGACGGCCTTGATAGATCCTGGTTGGGCCGTCCAATAAATGTAAACTCGATCGAGAATCTCAAAGCCCTGAACAAGCGATATATGGTTCACATGGCCGGAGAAGGCGGAGAGTACGAAACTGTTGTACTTGATGCTCCCTTCTTTAAAAAGCGCATTGAGATTGTAAAAAGTGAGATTGAATGGCAGGGTGACACTGGTTCCTTAAAAATCCTGGAAGCAAAACTAGTCGACAAAAAATAACCGTTAAAAAGATGTCCTGAAAAAAGGCAAACTTCCAGAAACAATTTTCATTCGTTTTAAAGTTTAGAAACGCTGTAATTCCTTAAAGCAACGTATCTTGCTTTCTATTCTCTTATTTTCTTAACTTCGTTTATTTAATTATTTAATTATTTATATATATTCCTTCATTTTTCGTACTTCTTATTTTAATTTTGTTTTCTACTTTTAAGCTTCTGCCATCAATCTGGTCTCCCGAGTCTATCATTTATATTGTTTTCAAACTTGAAGCTCGATTTACCTATGTAAGGGCTGAGAGAAAGATCTTTCTCAATAAATATAAGTACTGGAAAAAAGTCGTATTAAATAGCAGTATATCCTTATTTTTATATATTATATTACATATTTATAGATAAGGCATCTGAGAAAAAATCTTTTTCTGTTGTAAACCTCAGCCAACACTTTTACCCCCCAACTCCCCACACTCCCAATACTCAGATGCCCTATCCCCAACACTATTTTTCCAGCGTCCCTTTTCCAGTATGATTCTTCTGTTACAGTGTCTATACTCTGATTTTTCCAATACTGTCCACTAATTGCTATTTTGCCGATTACAGTTTGTCGATCACAGTTTGCCAATTATTGTTTAGCTAATTGTTATTTCGCCAACTACTATTTTTAACAATTTTTTAATATTGCTTTCCCAACTTTGCTTTTTAACAGTACCCTTTTCACATCTCAAGCTGATCTCTTTTATTTCCTAACAAATGTCTCTCTGAAAGAGAAAGAACAATCTGAAAAAGAAAGAATAACCTGAAAGAGAAAGAACAATCTGAAAAAGAAAGAATAACCTGAAAGAGAAAGAACA
>CAYSZA010000105.1:0-9384 GCA_964435275.1 uncultured Methanosarcinales archaeon
AAAAAAGGCTTGATCGCAAACTTTTTCAAAAAAGTTTGATCAAAAACCCCTGGTAACGGCGTGATAAACCGACGCAACGCAAGCCTTTTCAAAAAAGGCTTGAGCGAAAATACTTGGAAGTATGAAACGAATAGACGGCGTGATAAACCGGCGCAACGGTTTACGCAAACCTTCTCAAAAAAAGTTTGATCAAAAACCCCTGGTAGCGACGTGATCAACCGGCGCAACGGTTGCGGCTCAACGGTTGCGCTTAAGCGTACTATCCATAATTTAAAAACTGGGATGTATTCAGGAGTGTTGATTAGGGACAGAATTTCTGTGTTTCAGGTTATTTTCTCGGTTATATAAAATTACAATTAACTTTTTCGTACCCCTGCGCGCCAGAAATTCTATTTAAAGTGTATTGAAAGTAAATTAACCTGGTATAATGACTTATCACAGGCCTTTTTTGGTTTTTTTGAACTTTTTGAGGTAACTTTTTTACTTTTCCAAGTTTTCTGTGGCTTTTCAGATCAGATTATCTCAAACTGCATGAGGAGGGCAACTGATATCAGTATAATTCCTGTTGTCAGTCGGATTTCTACTCTCCATCTTTCTCTGAATTCGGTGACCTTGTTCGGGCTTAACCCGAAGGCAAGGAGGAGGCCGAGAGCTATTACGGGAAGCAGGAGCCCGAGGTTATAAAGGCCCATGTATAATGTTCCCCTGGCCATATCGGTTTTCGTTGCAAGGATGCTGAGGAGTGAGAGGAAGATTGCTCCTACACAGGGAGCTTTAACCAGGGAAAACATGCTTCCTGAAAGGAAGGACAGTAGCAGGAGGTTGTTTTTGTCCATTTTCCCCATAAACCTTTTAAGGGGTTCGGGAGTCCTGAAGGTGGATTTCGCATGCTTTTTCAGCCAGTAGGCATCAAAAATATGCCAGAAGCCGAGCAGGGCAATGAGCAGGATCGAAGTTTCTATAAAGCTTCCCTGGATTTCAGGCAGGAAATTAACGACGCCAAGAATGCTCATTCCTGCGAACATATACATGGTAAAGATTCCTGTCGAAAAACCCAGCGTGATTTTGAGCATTTCTTTTTTTCTTCCGTCCTGGGCAAGAATGACTGAAGCAAGAAATGCCATTACCGCAAGCAGGCAGGGATTAAAACCCGCAAGAATACCTGCTGCCAGGAGTAAGAAGGGACTTATTTTTTCAAGGTGCTTGTTTCTCCCTTCCCGATTTCCTGTTAGGGGAACAGAAAGATCCTGGGCAAACAATAAAGGAGACATCTGGGTTTCATTCAGAAAAGCCCCAGCCGGGCTTCGATATGCTCCGCAAAAATAGCCTGTCAATCGGCCTTCGGATACAAAGGCTGAAGCGGAAGCAGGGCTCAGCAACAAAAAGATACAGGCCAGTGCAAAAATCCCTCTCTTTATAAACAGCCTACTTGTACATCGCTTTTTCATGTTTTTTCCAAAAAAATTTTTATGCAGATATTCTAAATTCTCAGGATTAACGGGCACATAACTTTGGTGAGATTTAGATCTTTACCTGTTCTCAGGCCCTATCTTATTGACGGAAAGAGCCTCTACCCGGATCAAAATTTTATTTTTTTAATTTTCCTGCTTTTATAGTGAAAAAAGTTACGTACTGATGGCAATTATCTCTTTCGATTTGCGAATTAATGTGATACGTTTAGCCTTATAATGTGATACGTTTAGCCTTAGTTTGTCCATCTGTTTATTAGTTTTATGGAGGCCGGATTTAGGATTGATCTGTCTTATTTAAGTTAAGCGAAAACCTAAAAGTGAGAGGAAATGCAGCAGAAAATGAGAAGGAGGGGTGAAAAGAAAAAGGAAGTTAAAAAGAAAGATAGAGCGAGAAAAGATAAAACGGCAGAGAAAAAGTGTCTCTTCTACTGGAATCTCTGAGACCTTTTAGAATATCTCTCAATAGTTTAAACTATTTTCTAAATACTTTTCGGGTATTTTCTCTGACAGTATTTTCGAAACACTTCTCTGGACGCTTTCTCAGAGTACTTTTTCCATAATGCTCAGGGCTTTTTCGATATCTTTCATCGAAGCCGCGTAGGAAATTCTTATATAGCCATCACCTTCGCTTCCGAAGGCTGTGCCGGGAACGACAATAATGCCGTTTGAGATGAATTTTGAGGCGACATCGGCGGAATTCGAGACTTTCGGGAAGGCATAGAAAGCGCCTCTCGGAAGTGCACATTCCATACCGAGTTCGTTCAGGCCTTTCACAAGCACATCCCTGCGTTTTCTGAACTCCTCGCGCATACTCTTAACCGAGTCTTTAGGTCCTGTCACTGCAGCGTAAGCAGCTTTCTGAGCAATTGAGTTGGCACAGGCCTGGATGTACTGATGCACCTTGAGCATCTGGCCAATGTAATCTTTTCTGGCTGCCACGTACCCTAGCCTCCAGCCGGTCATGGCATAGCTTTTTGAGGTAGCATTTACCGTAATTACATTGTCCGAGTAGCTGGCAGGGCTTACATGCTCTCCTTCGTAGATGAAGTACTCATAAACTTCGTCTGAGATAATGGTTATATTATGGTCGTCTGCAATCTCGGCCAGGGCTTTTATATCTGCCCTGCCTGCGACTGCACCTGTGGGATTTGAGGGGGAATTAAGGACTATGGCTCGGGTTTTCGAGGTAATTTTTTCAAGCACAGCCTCAGGCTTCACAGTAAGGTCTTCGGCAAGGGGGACACTTACAGCTTTGCCGCCCAGAATCTCGGTCAGTGCATTATAAGAAACGAAGCCAGGATTTGAGATAAGGACTTCATCTCCGTGGTTGAGGAGGGCTGCAAGAGCAATGGCAAGTGCTTCCGATGCTCCGGAAGTGACAATTATTTCCTCCGGGGAAACCGAAAACCCGTTTTCCTCTCTGAACTTGGAACTCAGGGCTTCTCTTAACTCGGGAATTCCCGTACCTACCGTATAACCTGTAAAGCCTTCATTTATGGCTTTTATTGCGGCTGCCTTGATATGCTCCGGGGTGTCAAAATCCGGCTGCCCGAGCCCGAGATTAATTGCATTCGATCCAGCAGCTTCAAAAATTTTTCTGATCCCAGACACGTCTATTCTGGCAACACTCTCTGAAAACTTTATTTCCTTCAAATCAAACCCTCCTGTATCCCTGCAAATGACTGTTCTGAATATACCCACTGTTTTCTGGTAATTTTGAAGCCCTCACTCGATGTTGGTATGCCTTGACTTAAGTTCGGCTTCCGATGCGCCTGTAAGCGTAATCAGTTGAGCGATTATTGAATCAAGGAAGATCATCGAGGTTATCTCGAAAGATGTGCCCAGAGGAGGCACGTTTCTGTAATCTCCCCGCATGTTTCTTTCAAGGTAGCCGCCTGCATCAAGGTCGTTTTTGGTCTTGCTCGGAAGGATCATAGCAATATCTGAAATTCTTCCAAGTGTAGATTCCCTTTTGGAAGTAACCGTTATGAGGGTTGAGCCTATATCTTTAACTATTTTCCCGAGATCTGCTATAGAACGGGTTTCCCCTGACCCTGAAATTGCAATTACTACGTCCTGCGGCTGGACAGCAGGGGTTGTAGTTTCGCCGACTACGTACACGCTGAATCCAAGGTGCATAAGTCTCATTGCAAAAGCTTTGGCGACAAGTCCGGACCTTCCGGCTCCCATCACAAAGACTCTTTCACCTTCCAGGATTTTCTGGATCATGGCTCTTATTGCCTCTATGTCCAGTCTATTAATTACCTCACTTAGGTTTTCTGCAATCATTCTCATTGATAATAATACGTCTTCGCAGTCGTTTACCTGAGTTTTTTTCATATGAGTTCTCCAAAAAACATTGGGTTAAATGCCTAATTCCCTATAATAATCAATTGATTAAAGTTTTATTTATCTACCTGTATAAATAGTTGAAAGTCTGCATCAGTAACTGAAAATAGCTTCTCTGAAACGTTTTTGCAAAATTCTCCTCCGTCTCCAATCTAGCTTGTGATGAGGATATCGGGCAAATTTCCGAAGCTTTTTTCCTGCCGCAATAACACCAGTTATATTTACCTGCTTGTTTGAGGTTCGGTCTTATAATTAATAGCTTTCAGCTCCCAGTTCTCAATATTATTTTTAAATTCGTGATAGAGCCTCTGGATATCGCAGTCACTTCCGTTCCAGTAAAAGTCCTTACGCGCTTCTCCTTTCCGGAGTTCTTCAAGTATGAATTTTGATAGATGGAAAAGGGCTTTTCTATTGGAAAAGGGGATACTATAGTTTACGCGATAACCTCCTGCTGTTTTCCCGTAGGACACGAGTGTGTACCCTTTACTCTCATATTCCGTGATCTCGTCAAAGTTGCAGATTACTTCAAACTCATGAACCGTAGTCTGGTCGACTTTTGAAATTCCTATGAGTACCTGCGCTATAATGTAATCCGGAACTTTCCGTCCAAACCATACGGCGATTTTTCCGTAAGTACAGATCACATTTACGTCGTTCCTGCCCATCTCAAAGGAGCCGAGGGACTGGGGAGGGGATATTTTAGCTTCCAGGTCTTGGGTCTTCTGGGCACACATTGCTTCCACTTCGTTTATTTACTTGCAGAGACAAGTGCACTGATGAGATTTCGATCTTTCTTAAGGGTTTTGAGCTGGTTTGCAGGCCCTATTACCGTAAGTCTCTTGTTGCTCTGTTTTTTGAAAAATTTTCCAAGCAATGAACCGTCTGAATTTGCAGGATAACTTTGCATCTCAATGCCTGAAAATACATCAGGCTGGATTGCTGACATTGTCATTTCTATAAGTTTTGCTTCTTCCATGGGGTTCAGGCCCTTTTCAAGCACCAGAATTTTGCCTTTCCGTACCTCATCGATTATGTATCGGACTTTTTCCATTGAAGCCATCTGAGAGATTCTGGCTTCGGATATCAGGTCAAGCTGAATTCCCTGCATGTAGATCACCCGAACTGTTTTGCCAGAGCTTCATAAAATGAATCCATTCCCACGCCTTCAAGTGCCGAAACTGGCACCATGGGATGCTGGGGGAAAGCTTCCTTTATGACGGCCGGGTCGGCATCAGGAAGGTCTACTTTATTTGCTACGATAAGAAGCGGAAGGTTTCTGGCTTCCATATTTCCTATTACCGTTACGTTGACCTGGGTATAGGGGTTTTCGGTGGAATCCATAACCAGTATGACCCCATCAAGGTCATCCAGCCATTTAACAGCCTCGATTACGCCTTCGGTTGCTTCTTTAGATCGTTTCTTGGACTCAGAATCACTCATTCCCTGCTCCATAAAGTCGTGGAAATCGATTTTTGTGGCAAGTCCGGGCGTGTCTACTATATCAAGACTGATTGTATGCCCGTTTGTCTCAATACTTATTCCATTCTTTCGCTTTGCATGCCTGGTTTCATGGGCGATATGAGAAACAGAACCCATTGTTTCTTCGGCTCCGACCCAATCCTTAAGGATCCGATTGCTAAGGGTCGTCTTGCCAGCATTGGGGGGACCGTAGATTCCTATGCATGCTCCTTTTTTCTTGAACAGCTTGTTGAACATTTTTGAAAAGCTTACCTTAAATCGTTTTATCATATTCATAGCTTCCCTCCTCTGGGAAAAGCATAGCACCTAAGGATTTCTCGGATTGCTTTCCTGTACGGGTTGATAGTTATAGTAAATTTTTCATTATTGATCCATGAATATAAGTAATTTCTATTTGTTGTACTGAGAGAATCGGGGAAATTTGCAGATATTCTTTTTCCTTTCCGATACATCTGGAAATAAACAGAAAATTTAAGGTTCTTTCTATGGTAAAATAGAAAGTGCCTCCGTGAAATAACACCAGAATATAAATAAATTGCTTTTATCGCCTCATTCCCTCACCACATTAATAAAAAGCCTTTTTATCCGGAAATAAAAAGCTTTTTATCCAGAAGACTTAAAGCTCTCCCAAACTCTTTTTGTTTGTATTAAATTTTTATATGTGCAGTGATGTTCTGCACTTTCCTTTATATTTTTTCCTATTTTTATTCATTCAATCTTAAAAATATAAATTATTTTTATGAGAATATCTTCCGATATCCTTCTAATTCAATTCTCGTTTATAACTTTGCAGTTGAGTTCCTTCTATAGATATTTCAAGATATCTTTTATAAATTCAAGGATGTCTTTTATAAATTTCAGGATATTTTTCGAACAGCTCGGGTCACTGGAGGGTAAACCTGTTATCCCGGATTTAAGATCTTAGTTATATATCAAATTTTTTTATTACTTTAAGGATATTTTACTTGAAAGCGACCACTACTTTACCTTTTCGGATCGTGGGGTAACTCTCTGGTTTCTCAGACGGAGTTTCTTATCAGTTCCGGACTGCCATATTTATAGCAATTTCGGCTATATTAGAACTAAGGTCTCCTATCCGGGATAGGCTGTCTACGACATTACCGAGTGAAATCATAATCTCATGGGATTCCAGTTTCAAAATAGATGCATGCAGTTCCTCTATCCAGGTGCGCATATTGTCAACGCTATCTATAACCTGATTGGCAAGAGAGGTATTGGCATCAAAGAGTGCCTCAACTGATTGTTTGATCAGCTCCAGGTAAGCGTTGTTGAGTCTCTCTATCTCTTCCATCACCTTCTCATCAACGGGCTGTTGCATCTTTGAAGCTACATTTGCTATTTTTTGTGCATGATCGGCTATCCTTTCCAATGGGCTTGCCGCCATTCTAAACTCATGGTATTCTTCTATATTCGCTTCTGCAGAGTCCGGCATTCTCCCCCCGCAGAGAATGGAGCGGAACTGCTTGGAGATCAGGAGATATAGCCTGTCAACCTCGTCATCCCTCTGACTTACATCAAGTGCAAGGTCGTAGTCAACAGTTTTCAGAGCCTTTACCGCGTCCTTCTGCATGGATCCTGCAATGAGGAACATTCTCTGTACACCTTTTTTGATAGGAAGCTCGTTCGGGTTAAGGAGATCCTGGATAACCACGCAATTTGAGCTTTCCTCAGTGATTTCCGGGCCTATGAGCTTATAGCAGACCTTCCGAATTGCCTGCTTCTGTTCGGCTAGTATTCTTTTCGAGAAGAGCTCGATTCTGTCATATCCGTAGAGATATGCAGCAATTATGTCCCGTTCCAGTGCTTTTACTTCACAGCCTGTCACATCGATTTTTTTGGTTTTGATTACCCTCCCTTCAAGAATAGGATCTATCAATAGTTTTCCGTCCGGCTGTGGTTGAAGGGAAACCCTCATGCCTGTTTCGATTCCAACTTTTTCAGCCCATTGTTTTGGAAGGGAAATAATGTAAGTGGATCCGCCTGTTTGCTGTACTTTCCTGGTCTCGATATTGATTCCCCGTTTTTGGTTAAATCTACTGAATCTGAAATTATGAATAATTATTCATAATCTTATAGTAACTTTCTAAAAATACTTAGAAGTATTTTTTCTATATACGTCATTCAACTTTACTATTTATATTTGTGGATTCCCGCTTTCTTATGAATACATTATGTAGCCCTCACTTATGGATACTCTGTATCCTGTGGAGAAACACAGCAAAAAATATTAAAGAACAGCACATTCTGGGCTTGATGACACTTGAAGGGCACGCCTGCGCCTCGGGAGCAGGAACCATAATAAATGCCATAGCTACCTGGAAAGGTGCTGCATTCGGGATAGATTTAAAGACCTTCGCAAAGGTTGAGCTTTCAGAAGGTGAGACCGGAATCTCAGGTCTCATCGAGGAGATGCCTGAAGGAGACACCCGTCTTATTGAACGTTGTGTTGAAATGACTCTTGAGCGCTTCGGGCTTGAACTGGGGGGCACAATAACGACAAGGAGTGAAATCCCCCTCGCAGGCGGGCTCAAGAGCAGCAGTGCAGCAGCAAACGCATCAGTGCTTGCAACTCTTCGTGCAATTGGTGAGACCCTTCCGTCTCTCGAAATCGTGAGACTCGGGGTGAAGGCTGCAAAAGAAGTAGGTGTTACCATAACAGGTGCCTTTGATGATGCATGTGCTTCTTTTTTCGGAGGCATTGTAGTTACCGATAACCGGGAAATGGAACTTCTCAGGCGCGAGGAGTTCGACTCAAAAGTCCTCATATTTGCACCTGCAAGAAGAGCTTTCAGTGCTGATACGAATGTGAAACGCTCAAGGCTTATCGCTCCGTATGTAGAAATTGCCTACGAGCTTGCCCTAAAAGGTAATTATGAACGAGCTATGACTCTCAATGGTTTTCTCTACTGCGGGGCCCTTGGTTTTAATACGGAACATATGCTTCGAGCCCTTGAATGTGGGGTAAAAGGAGTTAGCCTGTCCGGAACAGGCCCTTCCTACGCTGCGCTTGTGAGGGCCGAGCAGGTAAAAGAGTTGAGATCGGCATGGGAAAGCTGCGGGATAGAAGGCAGAGTTATAGAAACCTCTATAAACAACAGAGATGCAATATCTTTATAAAGCGAGGGGTTAACTTGAGCGAGCTTGAGACTGTCCGCAAAGAAATTGAAGAAATTGATAGGGAAATTCTTGCCCTCATTGATAGAAGAGTAAATCTGGCTGAAAGAGTACTTGAATCAAAAAGAATAAATGGGACTTCGATAAATGACCAGAAGCAAAATGAGGTTGTAATTAACAGAGCTTTAAATGCCGCAACCGAACTCAACCTTGATTTGGGATCTATAAAGGCTATTTTTGAGATTCTTATCAGGATGAGTATTGAACGCCAGAACGAGTTGAGTGGCAAGGGAAGCCTGCCCTGACTACCCAGGAGAACGTAAAATGGTTGATATCTCGATAATCATGGGTTCCGAATCCGACAGGCCGATCGCCAACCGTGCGACATCCGTGCTTGAGAAGAGTAAATATACTTACGAAGTAATGGTTATTTCTGCCCACAGGAACCCTGACGAACTTGACAGCTACATCTCAAGCACTAACGCAAAGGTTTTTATCACGATTGCAGGTTTATCGGCAGCCCTTCCGGGGGTTGTAGCTTCCAAGACGAAAAGGCCTGTAGTAGGAGTTCCTGTGAGCGCGAAACTCGGCGGACTTGATGCCCTTCTTTCCATTGCCCAGATGCCTCCGGGAGTGCCTGTAGGAAGCGTAGGGATCGACAATGGAGCAAACGGCGCATATCTTGCCCTGAGAATTCTGGATTTAATTGATGTCGTTAAGACTTAAGAAAACAGTTAAAAGTTAAAAACCTTTATTTCAGGCTTAAACACGATAATTTGCCATCATCTTTGGGCTTTGCCCCAAAACCTATTTTTGCCTCTCTCAGATATTTGATCTTTGCTTAACCCTGCCCAGTTCTATTTTACACGTTAAGCCTTGAATCCACTCAGGTAATTCTTTCTCTTTCAGGTTATTCTTTCTTTTTCAGATTGTTCTTTCTCTTTCAGGT